>NZ_RZPF01000129.1:0-11281 GCF_004022735.1 Mesorhizobium sp. M7A.F.Ca.AU.001.01.1.1 | reverse complement strand
TTGACGCCGACATCCGGCGCCCGACCATGACCCCCTCGCGGCTTCTGAGCCAGTCGGGAGCCCTCGACCTACCGTGCCAGGACCCTGTCCGTCTCAACATCGTTCGTGCTGCGGGGCGGCCGTTCGACATCCTTTCCAGTTCGACCGTGGACGCCAGACACCTCCTGGCGCCTAGCAAGATGGAGGCGTTCCTCTCGGAGCTAGCCGCTAGTGACCTTGCCGCCAACGGACTTCCTGCCTACGACATTGTCATACTCGACCTGCCGACGCTTGCCTCGGGTGCCGACGAACTGATTGTCGGATCTGTCCTGGACGGCGTGGTGATCGTTGCCGAGTGGGGCAAGACACAGGTCCAGACGCTGCAGGAACTTGTCAAGACGTTGCAGGCCTGCAGGACCCCGATACTAGGCGTACTCTTGGCCAGGGTCCGCGCGCCCAAGCGCCGCAAAGCATGAAACCGTAGCGAGACATTCTCCTTCGGAAGTTGCAAAAAGTCTAGGAGGATCATTCCTTGGGATTAGGGGGATAGCCCCTGAGCGTCACGCTACCTCCTTTGCCCTTCTTGTCGACAACCTCCGACCTTGGAAGAGTGCAACAACAAGTCGAAACAGCGATTGTTCCATGACAACGAACGCCTTCGAGTCACATCAGGCAGCCCCGATCTGGGTTCAGCCATCTCTGCCTATCCCGTCCGACAGCCGAACGGCAGTCCTGCACGTCCTTCCCGCATCCGACAACAACGGTGCCGGGGCAGTGTTGACGGACCTTTCGCCCGCGCTCAGCTTGGGAACGACGAACCCTCCTGTGGGCGGTCTCCTGAAGCGCATCATGGATCTGGTAGTAGCATTCACGGCGCTTATGGTTGCCGCGCCGGTAATGATTGTCGTTGCTCTGCTGATCAGGATGACGGCAGGAGGCCCGGCAGTGTTCTCGCATAGCCGCATCGGCTTTGGCGGAAAGCCATTCGATTGCTACAAGTTCCGCTCGATGGTCACCAATTCGGACGAAGTTCTGAAGTCATTTCTCGACAGCAACCCTCAAGTCAGGTTGGAATGGGAGGAGACCCGCAAGATCAGGAACGACCCCCGCGTCACGGTGCTTGGGTGGATGCTGCGTAAGTCGAGCCTCGACGAACTCCCGCAATTGTTCAACATCATCCGCGGCGACATGAGTTGTGTGGGTCCAAGGCCCATCGTCAAGGACGAACTAAAATGCTACGGCGACCACTTAGGGGAATACCTTCGGGCAAAGCCCGGGCTCACCGGTCTGTGGCAGGTGAACGGAAGAAGCAGCATGGACTACGCCAACCGCGTGAAGCTGGACTGCCAGTATGTGCGGAACTGGTCGGTTTGGCTCGATATCGTGATCCTGTTCAGGACGGTTTTCGCAGTCATACGTTTCGACCGGGCTTCCTGAAGTCCCGCCGTGTCACCTTTCCTTGCGCTTCCGGTGGACGGACAGGGACAGACCGATGATATAGGCGCCAGCCAAGACGAATGACAGTATCAGGAACTTAGTGACGGTCACGTAGCCCGGCAACCCGAGCCCATTCCAGGCAAAGCTTCCGACCACAAGCAGCGCAGTCGCCGCGATCAGCGCAGGAGCCTTGAAGCGCAGTCCCATCAGAACGCCTGCCGCCGATATAGCGATTACACTCATGAGCACCGACATCTCCAGTGATACCCGCAGGAACTGATCGCCTCACTGCGGCAGGGAAGGCATCGTCAGCGTGCCCACTGATATGCGGCCTCAAAGTGCAAGGCAAGTGCCGCCGGAAATTGCTAGCATGGTCGGCCAGATCATTGAACTTGAAGCGAACCAGTTCAAAGAAAGGTGCGCGGCGGTTTTCCGTGTGGAACAGCAGAAAAACAAGCACCTGCAGCGAGCTGGCAGCTCCGCCCACTCTGAACCGCTCTGGCCATGACGCCGGCGCGTTCTTTACCCGTCCAGGCGGCCACCAACGGTCTCGGGTTCGGGGGTCATGTCGAAGGCGTTGCGAGCCGGCACCCGCGCCAATCATGAAGCCTGTCAATTGGTACCTTGAACAGAAACCGTCCCTGCCTGGACGTCGTCCTCTACAGGTAGAGCAGCCAAGCCGGACGGCGGGGCGGGGATATCGATCTTCACGGTATCGCCTGGCTCGATCGGCGTCGTTTCCTCAGCCGTGAGTTCTTGCGAGCCGCTGTCCGTCGTCCTCACGATCTTGAAGATCGGCTTGGCCCTTTCGGCGCGCTCTCTAAGGGCGAGCAGAGCAGGGGCCGTGACCTCGGTATCGTGCAACAACTGCACCGCGGTGTTGGCCTTGCTGGTCACTTCATTGAGCTGCAGTTGCGTCTCGCGCAAGGCAGCAGCGACTTCGCTGGCTTGGCTATTGCCGAGGTTGAGGATCTCGATGTCGGTCTTGCTTATCTCCTGCCTGACTCGCAAGAGCGAGGTCTCGGCAACCAACCTGTCGCTCTGCATCTGTGCGACCGTTCCCTGTAGAGAGAGTTCCCGCGGTGCAACCGCCAGCCCCTTCTGGACAAGGGCCGAAACACCCGCGAGTTCCTTCTGGATAAGTTCGATCTGTTGGTCGTGGAAGGCCATCTGCTGGCCGAGCGAGGTCAGTTCCTTTTCGAGGAAATCCTTGAGTTCGCGCAGGGCACGGAGTTGCGTCGCCATGGCGTCCTTGCGGACGGCGAAGATCTTGCGCTCCTGCTCCATCGCCACCGCGACCGTCTCGTTCGAAGCTCTGTCCTTCAGTTGCGCAGGGAAGGCGATGTCGTCGCTGCCAGCTAGTTCTGATTCCAGCCGTGCTTTGCGAGCGAGCAGACTGACGTTGCTCAGCGCCAACAAACCCACATCGCCCTGACCCACGATGACTTCACGCTCGAGCCTCGACATGTCTTCCTCGCGTGTTCGCAGGCCGCCGGCGATTCCCAGCGCCTGCAGCACCGTCAGCCCGGGCCTGTAGGGGAACTCGCCTGGCTGCGTGACGTAGCCGACAATGTAGAACGGCCTGTACTGGACAATCTCGACAGCGACATCCGGCTGGCGGCCGAGGCCCATGTGCTGCATCAGGCGGTCGCCGATCGCGCGGGCGAGGTCGCCGGGGGCGGTGCCCTGCGCGCGTATCTGGCCGACAAATGGAAGGAAGAGCGTGCCGTCGGCACCGACGACGAAACTGTCGTTGAGAGCCGTCCATTCGAAGATCACGTCGCGTGATGCGCGCCATTCGTAGACCTTGAGCCTGACCTTGTCCTGAGGTCCGAGGAGGTACTCGGCAGCCACCGTCGGCAAGGGGCAGGCAGCCGCCGCCAATGAAGCCGCCGCCACTGTCACAAGCCATTTCCGCATTGTCTTCCCACCTTCAGATTTTCAGGATGTATTCGGGTTCGATTCGTCCCATGGCGATGTGCCGGATCGCCAGCATGTTACCCCTGAGCCTGCCCCTGCGATCGATATACGGCTCAGGCCGCAGGCTCTTTGCGAGATTCGCGGCGATATTCCTGAACATCAGCGGAAGAGCGAAAGAGGCCGGAACGGAGCCCTTCCTGATCAGATAGATCGCATTCGCAACCTGGGAGTAGCCGAACCGCTCGCCGCTGACCCGCCCTGTCTTGATACCGAGATGGACGCCCGTGATCGCGGTCACGCAGACCACGCGGCCTTTGGATCTCATTTGGCTGGTGAAGTCGATGTCTTCCTGCCAGCCGTACAAGACGAGGCGCTCGTCGAAGCGCAAGTCGCCCACAAGCGAGGAACGCAAGGACATGTTGCATCCGTATGCTCCGACATGGTCGACCACCGGCGGTCCATCATGTTTTTTGCCCTCGTTTTCCCGCAAGGCGGCTTCGGCATTTTCCCAGGTGAGGCCAGCATTCGTGGCACCGTCCCTGACGACCGTGCCCATCACCACCGCCCATCCGTCATTTTCCACGAAAGCTTTCTCGACCTGCTGCAGATATTCGGCGGACGGAACGAAATCATCGTCGAAGAATGTGATGATGTCGAAGCGCCCCAGGGAAGGTACGAGAGCCCTGTTCCGCTGGGCAGCCAGTCCTTTCGGTCCGAAAACGAGTGACACCTGGAAAGGACAGCTTTCCGGCAGGTCGACATGCGAGGCGTCGGGCGCCGACACTATGACCTCATCAGGAAGCCTCGTCTGGCCGCCCAAATATCCAAGCAAACGCCCGACCTGTCCGCTGCGGCCAAGCGTCGGGATGATCACTATGAGTCTCATGCTCGATCCAGCTTCGGTTCCGCCGAAACCTAGACCGACGAGTGGACCGACACAGCCTGCATAAAAGGAGACGGGAGGAGCCTGGCCTACCGCCGGACACAGGCTTTCGGAGTATCCCGGTGACGGACCACATCCGCAAGTATTAGATGGCCATGCGCCCGTAGCGGTGTGTAGCCGATCGGACAGCTTGCCGGAGCAACGACATGGAATGGAGACTGCCAGCCTTATGAGGCTAGGGGGAACCATGCTCCACGAACGCTCTTCCGATTTGGCCGTCGCTGCCAAGATCGATGTATCCATCGAAGAATTGCCGGCCGCGCCGGGGCCCGGCTTCGACAGCAATGCCAGGATAGCGATCGTTCATGACTGGTGCCCGAATTTCCGGGGAGGGGAAAGGGTTCTTGCGCAAATCTGCAAGCAGTTCCCCAACGCCGAGGTCTTCACGCTTTTCGATTTCCTGCCACAAGAGGTGAAGGAGCAATATTTCCACGACGTGGAATTCCATACGTCTGCGGCCAACCGGATACCGATGGTCCATAAATTCTATCGATCCCTCTTCTTTTTCTGTCCCTTTCTGATCGAGCAATTCGACGTGACGGGCTACGACGCGGTGATCTCGTCGTCGGCCGCCTTCTCGCGCGGCGTCATCACCAGGCCGGACCAGCCGCATCTGTGTTATGTGCACAGTCCCGTCCGCTACGCCTGGGATGAACAATTTTCCTATCTTCAGCAGGGACGGCTTGGTTTCGGCCCCAAGGGAATGCTCTATCGCTACATGCTCCATCGCCTGAGGACATGGGATACGAGAACCGCGCACGGTCCGGACCTGATGCTGGCGAACTCGAATTATGTCCGCTCCCGTATCCAGCACATTTACGGGCGCCAGGCGCGCGTCGTTTTCCCCCCGGTCACACTGGGCGAATTGCCTTGTGTGGAGGATAAGGACGATTACTACGTTTCAGCGTCCTTCCTCGCCCCCTACAAGCGCACCGACCTTGTCATCCGGGCCTTCAACGAAATGCCGTCGCGGCGACTGGTCATCGTTGGCGAAGGGCAGCAATCAGCCTGCTTGCGGGCGCTTGCCGGTCCCAACGTCACCTTCTCGGGCTACCTGCCCCGGAAAGACTATGTGGACACGCTGGCGCGGGCGAAGGCGATGGTGTTTGCGGGCTGCGAGGATTTCGGCATAGCGCTGGCCGAGGCACAGGCCTGCGGGACGCCGCTGGTCGCGTTCGGTCGCGGCGGCGCCGTCGACATCGTACAGCGGCTAGGATCATCCTCCGAGCCGACAGGAGTGCTGTTCAAGGCTCAAACGGTCGATCACCTCAAGCAGGCAGTGGAACGGTTCGAAGAGAATAGCCATGCCATTGCGCCGCGCGCTTGCGCCAGAAATGCAGGACGTTTTTCAGAAGAGAACTTCGACCGCGCGATCCTGGAATCGCTAGACGCCGTCCAGGCACTTCACGAGATCATGTGAATTCGGGAGCCCTGACGATCTTCGTTTCCGTATCGACGCCGTCTGCGGCCGCCATCGCCTGGAGATAACGCAGGCCCGTCGCCCTCCAGCTGTATTCCGCGGCTCTCGCCTTTCCCTTGCCCATCATCTGAGCGCGCAGGGCCTGAGAAGTGCGAAGCTGCACGAAACTGTCGAACCATGCGTCCTGGTCGTCTGGGGATGCAAACAGCGCTGCATTGCCGCAGACTTCAGGCAGGCTGGCGCGGTCTGAAACCACGACAGGACAGCCGACGGCCATCGCCTCGAGGGCTGGGAGACCGAAGCCCTCCGTGAGCGAGGGGAAAGCCAGGCATAGCGAGTCCCCGAGGAGGGCCGCCAACTCGCCATCCGAAATGCGGCCGAGCCAGTGGATGTTTCGCGCTTCGGTCCTGGCGGATCCTGACCTAAAGACGCGCGAATCCGACATGCCGACAATCGCGATTCTGAGTCCGGCTTCGCCAAGACGATCAGCCATGTTCAGGAGGAGATCCAGATTCTTGTGAGGTGCGGTACTGCCGATCAGGACAACGGTTTCCCGCGAGGCCGCCAGCCGCGTCTGTGCTGAGTGTTCAGGCTCCCACCGCAAGGCATGCTCATGGCCGTTCGGCGCCACGAAAGCCCGCTCTGCCGGGATGACGTCGCGGCGAACCAGTTCATCCAAGGAGTAGTTGGAAACGGTCGAAATACCGCACGCCGTCTTGCCGAGGGCGGGCAACAGATTCCTGTAAAGAAGTCTAAAGGCAAATGAATAGCTCTGCGGGGCATTCCAGACGTTTGCATCATGGACGCAGACGATATGCTTGCGGGAAAGCAGCGGCCCTGTGTTGCAGAGGCTGAGCAGTCCGCTGCCATCCAGGGATGAGGGGAGCTGCACCTGTTCCCAGGCATGCCCGTTCATGCCGCCGATCTCTCGACGCTCGATGCAAGCCAGGGGGAAGTCTCCGGACCCTGGAGGGTGGAGCAGTGCAAGCTCGAGGCCGCGGGTCAGCGGGTTCTGCTCGGCCAACAAGGTGTCGAGAGCGCGCACGACCTCGCGCGCGTAACGCTGAACGCCTGTTGTCGGCTGCGAAAGAAACCGCCCATTGATCGTCCAACGTCGCGCCATGTCGTCCACCCCTTGGAACTTTCAGTGTGGAACCGTCAAGACGCCAGGTCACCATGGCCATCGGGTCATTCGGCTAAGTGGCAATCATCCGGATTGGCGACGTCGGACAGCGTACCTACCTCGAACGTTTAAGGGCCTTGGTGTTCCTGGGAATGCTAGTCTGCCTAGGGTGCCGGAAGGTCGGGGAAGCTGGACATGGCCAAGCTCGGGTTCGATACGAGGGAGTCGCCGCAACCAAGATCGGCCTGGCCGGCGAACAGACACCGTGCCGACACGCCCCTGGCCAGATCCGCTGTCGCCGGCGCCGACTTCCTGATCGGCCATCCCGCTGCGGTGTGCGCGGACCGGGAAGCGCCGAGACGGCGCTGGACGATAAATGGAGACTTCACGACGCTTCGGCCAACCGGTGTGGCCCGTTACGCCCGCGAGGTCACCTTGGCTCTCGACGCCCTCATTTCAGAAGGGCATCCGCTCGGTCGCGACCTGGAGATTGATCTCGTGGTGCCGCGTCCGCTTTCGGAACCTTTGCGCCTCGATGCCATCCCCGTCCGGGTCGTTCCTGAATTCAGCAGGCCGCGACTGCCGCAATTTTGGGTGCAGGCGCAGCTGCCCTGGCATGTGCCTGGAGGATTGCTGAGCTTCTGCAATCTCGCTCCCGTCGCGCTGAGGCGCCAGATCGCGTGTATCCATGACATGCACACAAGGCTCATGCCGTCGAGCTACGCGCGAGGATTCCGCTGGGCGCACCGCTTGATCCTGCCGGCACTTGGCAGGCAGGCCGCCCGCATCACGACCGTCTCGCAACTCTCACGCAGCCATCTGATCAAGTTCGGAATCGCGCCAGAAGAAAACATCGTCGTCACCTACAACGGCAGCGACCATGCGAACCGGTGGGATGCGGCGAGATCAACTCTGGCCGTCGACCGGAGCAGGCCGTATGTCCTCTGCTTGGGGAGGCGGGACCAGGAATATAAGAACATGGGGCTTCTCGCCAGGCTGGCCCCACACCTCGACGCGATGGGTCTTGACCTGTGGATGCCAGGCGATGTCGACGAGGCCACGCTCCTGAGGTACATCCCGCAAATGCCCGGAAACATCGTCCTTCCTGGCCGCATAGGGGACGACGACTTCAAGAAGGCGCTCGAAGGCGCCCTGTGCTTCCTGTTCCCGTCACGGATCGAGGGCTTCGGGCTGCCGGCGGTCGAGGCGATGGCTTCGGGCTGCCCGGTCGTGGCCTCGACCTCGCCATGTCTTCCCGAAATCTGCGGGGATTCGGCCCTTTATGCCGATCCCGACGACGTCCAGTCATGGGCCGAAGCCATCCGCCTGTTGATGCTAGCCCCAGACTTGCGGCAGCGTTTGGTTACCAAGGGGAACGCCAGGGCGAGCAGTTATTCCTGGCGGTGGATAGCGTGGAAATACCTCGAACTCATGATTCAGGTCGACGCCGATTTCGGGGAGTTCGGCGATTGACCGGCGGCCAGTCTTCGGATTGACCTCCAGGAGAGCACGATGGACGAGAACGACTTGCGAGCATTGGTGGCAGCCGCTCATCGCGCGCGCCGGCCTCGCCGTGTAACCACCGATCCTGGCCGCAGACCGAAACCCATGCCGACCATTTCGATCTGCATCCCGACTTACAACCGCTCGTCCATGCTGGCGGAATTGTTAGACAGCATCATCGCCCAAGCTTTGGAGGACGAGATCGAGGTCGTGGTCAGCGATGATGCTTCACCGGACAATACGGTCGCCGTGGCCGAAGGCTATAAGGGTCGCATCAAGCACTACACCTTGCTTTCCCAGCCGAAGAACTTGGGAGTGGACGGCAATTTCCTGGCGGTCGTGGAGGCGGCGAAGGGCGATTACATCTGGCTGATGGGCGACGACGACCATCTGGAACCGGGCGGGCTAGCACGGGTGCTGGAAGCGATCCGGCGTTGGCCCGGCGTAACCGGTCTAACGCTAGGCGTGATCGACTATGACGTGACGATGACGCGCCGGACCGGCATCCGTCGGATCCCGCCTACACAACTGATCGCCGATGCCGGTACGCTGTTCGCGACGATGGGTGATCTGCTGGGCTTCATGTCCGCCCTGGTGATAGACCGTGCCAAATGGAATGAGATCGCATCCGAGCCTAATGTCTCGGAATTCAAGAATTACTACGTCCAAGTTTATATCATCGGCCGTGTTGTCGAACGGTTTGGAAAATGGGGCGTGGTCCAAGAACCTTGTGTCGGCTATCGGTCGGGCAACGACCAGTTCAATATCAAGTTCGGGTGGCTGGATCGCCTGAAGATCGACGTTGCCGCCTATGATCAGATTGCTTTCGCGTTGTTCGCGGACACACCCGCTGTGTGCGAAGCGTTTCGCCGCCGGATATTTGATACGCACGTGATGGCGCGGTTGAACAACGCTAAAACTGCGGGGGGACGGACCATCGCGGTGAGCGCAGCGATCAGGTACCTGTACGGCCGTTACCATGGAATGCCGCACTATTGGACCCGCGCAGTGCCGACGCTCCTTGCGCCGCAATGGATCCTGCGGAACGCACGGTCCGCATACAAGCGGCTGTCGCCCAACTCGGGCGCGTTCCGAGCGCGTGAAATGTCCAACTGATAGATAGCGGCAGCGGGGGGTGCTACCAGATTGAGGATCGCGTCAATGGGCGCAAAGGATGAAGATCGTGCAGAAGAACGGACAGGCCACCGCGAGGCCGACCTCGTAACAGAACGGTTGAGGGCTGATCGCCGATGCATTGGACCATATGACTCAAGGGGATGCTGGGGTCCCTGGGGTGGGGCGATCTTCTCAACAATAGGCACGGTCAGCTTCGGACTGATAACCCGGGTGAACGCGGAATACCATCCGGCCGCCCGGACTGCTGGGGCAAGGAGGTTCTGGCACAATCCTCAGCTTTTGAGGCTCATATCCGCCTACGCCATCGGCTACATCCACATGTCCGGAGTGGTGAGCGCCGCCCATATTGAGCCGGGTGTCTTGGACATTTTCCGTTTCGGGACGGATCTGTTCATGGTTCTGGCCGGTTTTCTTACCGCGCATGTGCTTGGGAACAATGGCAGGTCGGCCGGCGCCTATTTGCGAACGAGGCTCATTCGAATCGTGCCCTTGTATTGGGGCGTCACGATTCTCGCATTTCTTGTCGAGAACTACGCGATGAAAAGCCATCAGAGGACCTTGTCCGAGCTTTTCATGTCGCTCGCCTTCGTCCCCTTCGGACCCTACCCCATCTTGTATCCGACGTGGACCTTGCTGGTAATCGTCGAATTCAGCCTGATCATCGCAGCTTTCCAACTCGTCAGCGTGAAATATGGGATCCTCTATTCCGCCGCCTTCGCGGTTCTTCTTGCGGTCGCGGGCGAGACATCAAGCATTGAGAACCCCATTTTCGTATTTTACACCAATCCGATCCTGATCGATTTCGCTTTCGGCATCGTCATCTTCAAGCTTTCCAACTCCGGGCTGTTCCCTTTCAAACTGCCGTGGAGCGGGGCCGTTACCCTCGCGGCGGCGGCAGTCGCCTTCGGAGCCTTAGCAGCAGTCTTGCGTCCTTTCTGTTGGCCGGCGCTGCCCCGTCTCCTCGCGCTCGGCATGCCGATGTCGGTCCTGTTGCTGGGGGTTGTCGCTCTGGAGCAGCTCGGTGTCTTCAGCGACTCCAAGCTCTTGAACTTTCTCGCCAAATGCACTTATGCGATCTACTTGACCCACTGGTTCGTGGCTATCGTATCCGAGAAGCTCGTTGCCGAAAGCGGAGATTCGGCGCGGCTCGCCTCGGTGCTGTTGTTCGTGACGCCCATGGCCGTCACCTGCGTTTCGGTGCTGGTTTATCTTTTTGCTGAAGTGCCGCTGACCCGATATCTCTCCGGCCGCTTCACAGACAGCTGAATGAGACGGAGAGGCTGGCGATGAGGTTGCACCTCCCCCTACGCCTTTGGTCGATTGTCATCCCCTAGCCTTTTAGACGGCATGACCTTCCAGCCGATTTGTTGGAGGATGGGCCCGGAAACCAAGTCTTTGTCCTCGATCGTGGCGTGGTGCCTGTGCTGGCCCACATCAGGTCGCTCCGATAACCGAGGCGACCAATCAGGTAAGGGGAGCCTGTGCTGATGCCCAGCATCAATGTAGTCATACCCTGCTACAACGCTGATCGGTTCCTCGCGCAATGTATACGCAGTGTGCTTTCGCAAGGCATCGACGATCTCCGGATTGTTGTTATCGATAACGCGTCAACAGACGACAGCGTGGAAGTGGCACGCCGACTTGCCGCCCAAGACAGCCGGGTTGAAGTCGTGTGCCACGCCAGGAATGTAGGGCCAATTGCGTCCTTCAACGAAGGCGTCGAGCTTGCGCGAGGAGACTACTTCATCCTTTTGTGCGCCGACGATCTCCTGACAGACGGCTCGCTCCAACGCGCCGTTGATGTCCTCGAAAGCAATCC
>NZ_RZPF01001300.1:0-649 GCF_004022735.1 Mesorhizobium sp. M7A.F.Ca.AU.001.01.1.1 | reverse complement strand
GGCAGCACGCGCCCGCCCGAGACGTCCGAGATGCCGGCGACGAGATGCGGGCGCTCCTTGGCGAAGGCCTCGACTTTGCGCGAGCCCATGCCGATGGCGAGCGCACCATAGGCCTTGCCGGCCGACATTTGCCGACGCAGGAACGAGGCGCCGTCCTGGCGCTGGAAGGCGACCAGATGCCCGCCGGCGTCGAGCACCGAGACGCCGAGCGGCTTGAGCTTGAGATCGGAGCCCTTGGCAAAGGCGGTTTCGATGATTTGCCTGGCTTTTTCGAGCGGCAGTGCGGTCATGGCGGTCTCCTGTTTGAAACGCGTCGATCATCGACCGTCGGCGGGTGAGATAACATCCCGGTTCCGGTTGAAATTGCTTCGCGTGAAAAGGCGGGATGGAAAACAGCCTTCGCCGGCTCTTCCGGATAAGCGTTGCCGCTTGTATGGCTCCAGACGTGGCTGGGCTACTTCTTCTTGGCGCGGGCCGGTTTCTTGGCGGGTTCCGCCGGCGCGTTGGCGAGGTCTTCCGCTTCCTTGGCGAGACGCAGTGCCCGCAGCTTGTTGGTCTTGGCCTGGCGGGCGTCGCTCTCGGCGGCGTATTCGGCCATCGCCTTCTGGCGGACGGTTGCCGCCTCTTCCTGCTTCTTGAAGCGCACGTC
>NZ_RZPF01001299.1:0-652 GCF_004022735.1 Mesorhizobium sp. M7A.F.Ca.AU.001.01.1.1 | reverse complement strand
CGGTGCCCTGCATGCTGGCCGTGCCGGCGGCGCTGAGCGTGCCGGACGTGAATTCGATCGAGTTGGCGGCGAAGGATCCCTGCGGATCGCGGGCCGCGGTGGCCGAGAATTTCACCCGAGCGCCAAGCACCGAGGCGATCTGCGGCGGAAAGGCCGTCGCCACGGCATCCGCGTTCATCTTCAGCTGCATCGACAGGTCGGCAAGCGCCACCGTCGCCGTCAGAGAGGCGTTGAGCGCGTCGGAGCGCAGCGTGCCCTGGTCGATGGCAATGGCATCCTTGCTGACCGACCCGGCCAGATCGACATCGATCTTGCCGGTGATCAGCGGCGCCAGCGTCGCCACGTCGGTGTTGAGGCCACCTGCCTGCAGCTTGACGGTGACCGGCCCGGCGCGGTTCTGGATGTCAAAGCCGTCGGAATGGATCTGCGCCGCCAGATCATCCAGCCGCGTGCCGCCGGCGACGATGGAGACGAAGGAGGCGCCGATGTCGATGATCGGTGCCTTGCCGTCGCCGAAGGCGCGGGCGGTGGCATTGCTGATCGCCAGCGTGATCGGTTGCGCCTTGCTGCCGACGCTGATCACAACGGGCGGACCCTTGGCGGCGAGTTCGATCGAGAGGTCGCTGGCGCCGGCAGGATCGACAATGCCGGT
>NZ_RZPF01001298.1:0-653 GCF_004022735.1 Mesorhizobium sp. M7A.F.Ca.AU.001.01.1.1 | reverse complement strand
GATCTATGAAAAGCCGATGCTGCTCAAACGGCAGAAACTCTCCGCCGTGACGGCGCAGCAAGCCACTTCAGGAGTGACCGGTCCGATCGGCCCGACAGGCTGACGCCTCACGGTGTTCGATGAAGGTAGCATTGGACGCGCCCGCGGGTCGGCGGCGAGACGGCAGTCGCTCAAGGCGCAGCATCAGTGTTTATGGCTGCTCTTCGCTCTGCGGGCAACCGCTTCCATAAAAGAGCGGGCGGCAGCGTCACAGGCTGTTCTGGACGGTCCATTCGCGGACAGCACGACCTCCGCGGCCTTCCGCGACATGCCGTATTTCCGGGCGAAGACCGCAGCGTCGTAAGGTTCGTTTTCGGCCGGTGCCGCGGACGTGATCCTGGCCTTGGTCATTGGCGGGTCCGCCTGAAACTCTCAAGCAACTCGCCTTCATTGCGGCAGCCATTCTGGAACAGCGAAAACACCGTGGCTGCCAGAAGCTGCACGTCCGACTCCCCCGACATGCGATCAAATTTGCGCTCCAGGCAGACCCGATCGAAGACGCGCTGGCACAGTTGCAGATCGGAAGGATGGAGACCGGGATTGCGCTTACGAAGGCTCGACATAAGAAGCCCCTTTCGGAGCAGCGGCCACTTTTGATGCATGTCGTCCAAAAG
>NZ_RZPF01001297.1:0-655 GCF_004022735.1 Mesorhizobium sp. M7A.F.Ca.AU.001.01.1.1 | reverse complement strand
AGGCCGCCTCACCCGTATAGGTGAAGAAGGTCAGGAACAAGCCGCCGATCGCCGCCAGCAGGCCGGCCAGCGTGTAGGCGGCGAACTTGCCGCGCCGGATCGGCACACCCGACATGTAGGCCGCCGTCTCCGATGAGCCTGCCGCGTAGGCGGCGCGGCCAAGCACCGAGCGGCTGAACGGCACCCAGATCACCAGCACGATGGCCAGCAGCACGACGAGACTTGCCGGCACCACGCCGAACACACGACCGGTCAGCGCATCGGCCAGGTCCTCATTGACCGAGCCGCCCGGAAATGGCCGCAGCAACAGGCCGATGCCGTAATAGACGGCGCCTGTGGCAATGGTGGCGACAATCGGCTGCAGCCGGCCATAGATGACGATGGCGCCGTTGATGGCGCCGCACAGCAGTCCCACCGCCAGCACGGCGATGACGCCGAGCGTCGTCTGCATCGGCGTTCCCACCACCAGCCACGAAGCCAGGCAGTTGGTGAGGAGAAAAATCATGCCGACGGACAGGTCGATGCCGGCGGTGATCACCACCAGCGTCTGCGCCATGGCGACGAAGGCGAGCAGCACGCCCTTGTTGGCCGCCGTCTGCACCACATTGGCGGTGAAGCCGGCCGGATGGTTCGAGGTGTAGATGACGAACATGAC
>NZ_RZPF01001296.1:0-658 GCF_004022735.1 Mesorhizobium sp. M7A.F.Ca.AU.001.01.1.1 | reverse complement strand
GATCGACGCCGTCGGTGGCGAGACCGTGGCGGTCGACTGGCTGGCGACCAAGGGCGTCGATGCCAAGCTCAAGGTCGTCGAGTGGAAGGATACCGAACGGCGCAGCGGCTTCCTGTTCTCGAAAGCGATGGCGCAAACGATCGGCAGTGCGCTCGGCCTGCCCGCCTACAGCAGCGACGTCATCCATGAACTCGGAGCCGACCGCTTGTTTCTTGACGGTCTCGTTTCCGTCTGGCACCCTTGAGAAGCCGTTTGGGGCAAGTGAAAAAAGCAAATAAAATCATCCTCATAATTTTGACCGCACTGCTTTCACGGGGACCCGTCTCATGATCAAGTCCGAACTTGTGCAGATTATTGCCACGCGCAATCCGCATCTTTTCCTGCGCGACGTCGAAAACATCGTCGGCGCGATCTTTGATGAAATCACCGACGCCCTTGCCGAAGGCAACCGGGTCGAGTTGCGTGGCTTCGGCGCTTTTTCGGTGAAAAATCGTCCCGCGCGCACCGGACGCAATCCGCGCACCGGCGAATCCGTCGAGGTCGAGGAGAAATGGGTGCCGTTCTTCAAGACCGGCAAGGAACTGCGTGAAAGGCTGAACGGCGGCAAGTAGGCGCGACGTCAGCGCCTGACGGCCTTTCGGACAGGCCAGCTTCCGAC
>NZ_RZPF01001295.1:0-661 GCF_004022735.1 Mesorhizobium sp. M7A.F.Ca.AU.001.01.1.1 | reverse complement strand
AACATGGACGACGCCCTACGCCGCCACCGACGAGATGCATGACGAGGCGGCGTGGGAGAAGATCGGCGAGAGCGACAAGGTTTCGGCGCGCGGCATCGAGGTCGGCCACATCTTCCATTTCGGCGACAAATATTCCAAGCCCATGGGCGCCAAGGTGACCGGACCCGACGGCAAGGATCATTTCGTCTCCGGCGGCTCCTACGGCATCGGTCCGTCGCGGCTGGTCGCGGCGATCATCGAAGCCAGCCATGACGACAACGGCATCATCTGGCCGGACGCGGTGGCGCCGTTCGACATCGGACTGATCAACATGAAGGCGGGCGACGCCGAGTGCGACGGCGTCTGCGACGAACTGCATGCCGCTTTCGTCGCCGCCGGCAAGGACGTGCTCTACGACGACACCGACCAGCGGCCCGGCGGCAAGTTCGCCACCGCCGACCTGATAGGTCTTCCCTGGCAAGTGATCGTCGGACCGCGCGGTGTCGCCGCCCGCGAGATCGAGATCAAGAACCGCAAGACCGGTGAGCGCGAGACGCTGCCGATCGCGGATGCGAAGAAGCGCTTCGGTGTCGCCGCATGAGCGAGGCGGTGGCGGCAAGATCGGTCGGCGCCGGACCCTTTTCCATCTTCGAGCGCATGGTCGCCTGGCGCTATCTGCGTT
>NZ_RZPF01001294.1:0-662 GCF_004022735.1 Mesorhizobium sp. M7A.F.Ca.AU.001.01.1.1 | reverse complement strand
GCCATGATCGGATCGCTGTCGGGCGGCAATCAGCAGAAGGTCGTCATCGGCAAGATGCTGACGACCAATCCCAAGGTTATCCTTCTCGACGAGCCGAGCCGCGGCATCGATGTCGGCGCCAAGGCCGAAGTCTTCCGCTTGCTGAGCGAACGCGCTGCGCAGGGCCTTGCCGTCGTCTTCTCGACCTCTGAGGTCAACGAATGCCTCAGCATTGCCCACCGCATCGTCGTCATGCGCCGCGGCAGGATTTCAGCCGAATTCGGCGCCAATGCCACCAAAGAGCAGATCATGGCCGCCTCGGGCGAAGCCGTGGTCGCCTGATCACCAGGAATTTCGGAGCCCACACCATGACCGATGTCAGCCAGGCCAGAAAACAGTCCAGTCCAAGCGCGAGCGAAGGCTTCGATCTCGCCAAGCTGCTGCTCGAGGGCCGCGCTTTCTTTGCCCTGATCGTCATCATCGTCGTCTTTTCGATCCTGTCGCCCTACTACCTCTCGGTGGCGAATTTCCTGACCATGGCCTCGCATGTCGCCATCTTCGGAATCCTCGCGATCGGCATGCTGCTTGTCATCCTCAATGGCGGCATCGATCTGTCGGTGGGGTCGACGCTGGGCTTGGCCGGCGTCGTTGCCGGCTTCCTGATGCAAGGGGTGACGCTGAGT
>NZ_RZPF01001293.1:0-670 GCF_004022735.1 Mesorhizobium sp. M7A.F.Ca.AU.001.01.1.1 | reverse complement strand
ATCTCTATAGCAACGTCAAGGAGAAGCGCGAGGTGTTGCAGATGTGGTCAAATCACATCGAATGGCTGATCAAGCAGGCTGCGGATGACGCTCTGGCGGCGTAGCTGCTGGCATGGGCGGAAGATGCGGCGCAACAATCGTCAGAGCCTCATCGAATTGGAGATCATGCTTGACCAGCAAATGCGCGGCCAATGCTTCGATGGCTGACCAGTGATCGAGTACTAGCCGGGCCGTGCGATCTTCGATCCGCCTCCAACGGGGGCGGCGCGGCATCAGGAACCGCAACTCACCATAGATTCGCTTGGCATCCGCGTAGTCGCTGCTCCCCTCATTCCCATCGGACGCATTCATCGCCATATCGCGCGGGTCCAGATAGCCTTCGAATGCGGATTCTGCAAAAGGACCTGCCAGACACGCAACTATCTCTTGGATCGCTTCATCGCGTTGGAAATGTCGATCCATATCGTTCTCGAAAATCGGCTTTAGCTCCGAGGTGAATCCTTGCGCTGAATAGAAAACCGTGCCTTCGACAAAACCACCGCACTCTCCGTCACCGGCGTCGGGGTAAATACTAACACTTGAGAAAGCAGGGAGTTCACGGTCGTCGTCGAACATCTGACGGTGCAAAACGATGGCGGCCACCGCGTGCCCGGCTTCGTGATGCGCCACA
>NZ_RZPF01001292.1:0-671 GCF_004022735.1 Mesorhizobium sp. M7A.F.Ca.AU.001.01.1.1 | reverse complement strand
ATCTATGGCCGGTCATGGCGACCGACGATCTGGTCGGAGCCGTCTGGCTGCCGGGCGACGGCAAGGCCAATCCGACCGATCTCACGCAATCGCTGGCCAAGGGTGCGCGCAATCGCGGCGCGAAAATTTTCGAGCGGGTCAAGGTCACCGGCATCAGCGTGAAGAACGGCGTCGCCTGCGGTGTCGAGACGGACCGCGGCAACATTGCCGCCGAGATCGTCGTCAATTGCGCCGGCCAGTGGGCGCGCAAGGTCGGGCTGATGTGCGGCGTCTCGGTGCCGCTGCATTCGGCCGAGCACATGTACATCGTTACCGGCAGGATCGAGGGCGTGCATCCGGACCTGCCGGTCATGCGCGACCCCGACGGGTTCATCTATTTCAAGGAAGAGGTCGGCGGCCTGGTCATGGGTGGCTTTGAGCCGCACGCCAAGCCGTGGGGCATGAATGGCATTCCCGAAAATTTCGAGTTCGCGCTGTTGCCGGACGATTGGGATCAGTTCGAGATCCTGATGGAAAACGCGCTGGTCCGCGTGCCGCAATTGGCCAAGGCCGAGGTCAAGAAATTCTACAACGGTCCCGAAAGCTTCACGCCGGACAACAATTTTCTCCTCGGCGAGGCGCCGGAACTGAAGAATTTCTATGTCGGCGCCGGCTTCAACTCCATGGGCATC
>NZ_RZPF01001291.1:0-678 GCF_004022735.1 Mesorhizobium sp. M7A.F.Ca.AU.001.01.1.1 | reverse complement strand
GGTCGGAACTGGTGTTCGGCATCGGCCCGGCCGGCACCGGCAAGACCTACCTGGCGGTGGCGCACGCGGCGATGCTGCTCGAGCGCGGCATGGTCGAGCGCATCATTCTCTCGCGGCCGGCGGTCGAGGCCGGCGAGCGGCTGGGCTTCCTGCCCGGCGACATGAAGGAGAAGGTCGATCCCTATCTGCGGCCGCTCTATGACGCGCTCTACGACATGATGCCGGCCGACAAGGTCGAGCGCGCCATTGCCGCCGAAGTGATCGAAATCGCGCCGCTTGCCTTCATGCGCGGCCGCACGCTGGCGCATGCCGCCGTTATCCTCGACGAGGCGCAGAACACCACGCCGATGCAGATGAAGATGTTCCTGACGCGTCTGGGCGAAAACTCGCGCATGATCGTCACCGGCGATCCGACCCAGATCGACCTTCCCTCGAACACCAAATCGGGTCTGGTCGAAGCCTTGCGGGTGCTGGACGGCGTGGCGGGCGCGGTCACCGTGCGCTTCAACGACGGCGACGTGGTTCGCCATCCGCTGGTGGCGGAAATCGTCAGGGCCTACGACCGGGACGCCAAGCTGGCGCGTGGCCTCGGCGCCGAGAATTGATGTTGGCGATGCGGCTTCATGCCTGAGGACATAATATCCGGCGACGGGAATATTCCCGTCGCCGGATATTATG
>NZ_RZPF01000128.1:0-11314 GCF_004022735.1 Mesorhizobium sp. M7A.F.Ca.AU.001.01.1.1 | reverse complement strand
GAACATACCCTCGCGCCCGCCCTCACGACCGAAACCACTCTCGCGGTAGCCGCCGAAGCCACAGGCGGCGTCGAACATGTTGGTGCCGTTGACCCAGACCACGCCGGCCTTCAATTGCGGCGCGACGTGCAGGGCAAGGTTGACGTTCTCGCTCCACACCGAGGCGGCGAGGCCATAGCGCGTGTTGTTGGCGAGCTCGATCGCTTCCTCGGTGTTGCGGAAGGTCATGGTCGCCAGAACAGGGCCGAACACCTCTTCTTGCGCCAATATGTTAGCTGGCGAAACACCTGTGGCGAGCGTCGGCAGATGGTAGTAGCCGGAGGACGGCAGCCCGGCATCCGGCTGCCAGCAAACAGCGCCCTGTCTGGCGCCTTCGGCAACCAGGCCCTTGACGCGCTCGAGCTGGGTCAGATCGACCAGCGGGCCGATATCGGTGTTCTTGTCGAGCGGGCTGCCGACGCGCAGCCGGCTCATCCGCGTCTTGACCTTGGCGATCAGGGCGTCGGCTATGCCTTCCTGCACCAGGAGCCGCGAACCGGCGCAGCAGACCTGGCCCTGGTTGAACCAGATGCCGTCGACCAGGCCTTCGACGGCGCTGTCGAGATCGGCATCCTCGAAGACGATGAAAGCCGATTTGCCGCCGAGCTCCAGCGACAGTTTCTTGCCCGAGCCGGCGGTGGCCTTGCGGATGATCTTGCCGACCTCGGAAGAGCCGGTAAAGGCGATCTTCTGGACGCCGGGATGGTTGACGATGGCGACGCCGGCCTCAGGGCCGCCCTGGACGATGTTGACGACGCCCTTCGGCACGCCGGCACGCTCGCAAATCTCGGCGAACAGGATGGCGGTCAGCGGCGTGAACTCGGCCGGCTTCAGCACCACGGTGCAGCCGGCGGCGAGCGCCGGCGCGATCTTCCAGGCCAGCATCAGCAACGGAAAGTTCCACGGGATGATCTGGCCGACGACGCCGACACCCCTATGGCCGGGGAAATCCCTGTCCAGCGCCTGCGCCCAGCCGGCATGGTGGATGAAATGGCGGATCGCCAGCGGCACGTCGATATCGCGGCTTTCGCGGATCGGCTTGCCGTTGTCGATAGTCTCAAGCACCGCGAACAGGCGCTGATGCCGCTGCATGGCGCGGCCGATGGCATAGAGTACTTTGGCACGCTGATAGCCTGAGGCTGCCGACCACTTCGGCAGCGCCTTGGCGGCGGCCGCAACCGCCGCGTCGATATCGGCGGCATTGGCGTCCGAGACCTCGGCCAGCAGCTTGCCGGAAGACGGCTCGCTGGTCTCGAAGGTCTTGCCGCCGGCAGCGGCTTTCCAGTCGCCGCCGATGAACAGCGCCTTGCCGAAATCGCGCGCGGCAAGCCAGGCGTCGGCCTCGTTGCGGGCCTCCGGTGCCGGGCCGTATTCCATGGCGTGATAGCGATCGAGAATGTTCATCAGGTGCCTCCTTCACCCTCCCGCCTGGGAGGGTCGATCGGCAAAAGCCGATCGGGGTGGGGGTAAAGGCTTACGCCATCGCGTGGCGATGATTGGCCGAATAATGTCCGGTCAGATGATGCTCGAGCTGGCGCTCGATGTCGGTCAAGAGGCTCGACGCGCCGAAGCGGAACAGGTCCGGCTCCAGCCATGGCCGGCCGAGCTCTTCCTTCATCAGCACCAGCCAGTCGAGCGAGGCCTTGGCCGTGGAAATGCCGCCGGCCGGCTTGAAGCCGATGAGATAGCCGGTTTCCTCGAAATAGGCCCTGATGGCACGCACCATGGCGAGGCCGACGGGCAGCGTCGCGTTGACGCTTTCCTTGCCGGTCGAGGTCTTGATGAAATCGGCGCCCGCCATCATCGCCACCATCGAGGCCAGCATGACATTGCGCAGCGTGGCGAGGTCGCCGGTGCCGAGGATGACCTTCAGATGCGCATCACCGCAGGCGGCGCGCATCGAGACGATCTCATTGTAAAGCTCCCGCCACTTGGCGCCGAACACCAGGCCGCGCGGGATGACGACGTCGATCTCGTCGGCGCCGTCACGGACCGAGGCCTCGATCTCCTGCAGACGGGTCGACAGCGGCGCCAGGCCATGCGGAAAGGCGGTGGAGACGGCGGCGACATGGATGCCAGTGCCGCGCACCGCATCGACGGCGGTGGCAACGAAGGGGTGGTAGACGCAGACGGCGGCCGGGCGGATGATTTCACCTGATATGCCGAGGCCCTCGACAATGTCGCGGCGGAACGGGTTGATCGCCTTGGCGCAGAGCCGGCGCACGCGCTCCTCGGTGTCGTTGGAATTCAGCGTCGTCAAATCCATGCAGGCGACGGCGCGCAGCAGCCAGGCGGCCTGGTTGTCGGCCTTGATCGAGCGCCGCTTGGTCAGGCTGGCGACGCGCCGTTCCAGCGCCGAGCGATTGACGCTGCGCACCGATTCCATGAAGCCAAGGTCGAGCTTCATGCCGGGGTTGCGCGCAATGCGATGATCGTGCGGGACGGCTGTATTGGCGGCGGCACGCGCCGGCAGCGGCGTCACCTTGGACGGGCCGACATCGGCTTCGCGGATTGTGCTGCTCATCTCCTGCCCTTTCATTCAGCGACGTATGCCGAAGATAGCCCGTGAAGCCGTACTTCACGAGTCCTGCGGGCGGTCATAACCGAAAAAGGCGGCGAAAGCAGCAGTTTTTGACCGTGCGGTCAAAAACGTAGACTTCGAGATGTTGGTGCGGCTCAGCCGACGAAGGCGCGCTCGACGACAAAAGTCGCCGGATGGCTCAGCGAGCCTTCCTCGAAGCCGAGACTTTCGGCCAGTTCCTTGACGTCCTTCAGCATATGCATCGAGCCGCAGATCATGATCCGGTCGGTTTCCGGGTTGAGCTTGTCGATGCCGAGATCGCTGTAGAACTTGCCGGAGCCGATCAGCGCGGTGATGCGGCCCATGCGTGCCGATTCCTCGCGGGTCGTCGAATTGTAGAGCGTGACGCGCCCAGTGGTCAGTTCACCGATCAGCGGGTCGCTTTCAAGTGCTGCGACCAGCTCCTGGCCATAGGTCATCTCGGCATTGTCGCGGCAGGTATGGGTCAGGATCAGTTGATCGAATTTTTCGTAGGTGTCGGGGTCGCGCAGCAGGCTGGCGAAGGGCGCGATGCCGGTGCCGGTCGAGATCATGAACAGCCGCTTGGCCGGCGTCAATGCGTCGACCACCAGCGTGCCCGTCGACTTCTGGCGCATGATGACGGTGTCGCCGACCTGGATCTTCTGCAGCTCCGAAGTCAGCGGGCCGTCCGGCACCTTGATCGAGAAGAATTCCAGCTCTTCGTCCCAGGCCGGGCTCGCCACCGAATAGGCGCGGTACACCGGCTTCTCTGCATTGGGCAGGCCGATCATGACGAACTCGCCGGAGCGGAAGCGCAGCGACTGCGGACGGGTGATGCGGAACGAGAACAGCCGGTCGGTGTAGTGCTTCACCGAGACCACGGTTTCGGCATAGACATTGGCCGGAATCGGGAACTGCAGCGGTCGGGCGCCGACGGTGTTGAGAGCGGATGTGGTGTTCATCAAATCCAACCTTCTGGCCCAGCTCACGGACGCGGGCGCCAAACCTTCACCTGCGCGCCCGGACCATTCAGGTCCCGGCGTGCTGTTCGCACACTCCAAAGCGGCAAGCTCTTGTGTCCGGAATTTATTAGTATACAAACGATATTTGCGTCAAGATGCTCCCTTAAAACAGCTTTCCAAACTGACGCATATCCGTAGTCCGCGCATTTCGGGTTTCGACGATGGAAGAGAATATTTCGGCGCAAGCGCGCGATCCCCAGGGAAATGTCGTTGCCGGTATCGATGTCGGCGGCACCTTCACCGACCTGCTCCTGATCGACGGAAGCGATGGCGGCAGGGTGTATCTGGCCAAGACGCCGACCACGGTCGACAACCAGGCCTTCGGTGTCGTTTCGGCACTCGGCGCCACCGGATTTCCGATCGACGGCATCGACCTCATCGTGCATGCCACGACCACCACCACCAATGCGGTGCTCGAACGCCGGCTGGCGAAAACCGGCATGATCACCACGCGCGGTTTTCGCGACGTGATCGAGCTTGGCCGGCGCACGCGGCCGCAGGCCTATGGCATGACCGGCAGCTTCGTGCCGATCATCCCGCGCAATCTCAGGCTCGAAGTGTCGGAGCGCGTCGAGGCGTCGGGTGAGATACGCACACCGCTCGACGAGGCCGAAATGCGCGAGGCGGTGCAGACGCTGATCGCGGCCGGTTGCGAATCCCTCGTCATCCATTTCCTGCATTCCTACGCCAATCCGGCGCACGAGCGGCGCGCCACCGAAATTGCCGCCGAGCTCTGGCCGAACGGCTACATCACGGCAGGCCATGCGCTGCTGTCGGAGGCGCGCGAGTTCGAGCGCGGCGTCACCGCTTCGGTCAACGCCTCGGTGCAGCCGATCCTCGAGCGTTATGTCGAGCGGCTGCGCAAGGAACTGGCTGCAAAAGGCTATGCCCGCGACTTCCTGATCATGAACGGCAATGGCGGCATGATCTCGGCCCGCTTCGTCACACGTGAATCGGCCAAGACTGTCATGTCCGGTCCGGCCTCGGGCGTCATCGCCGCCGCCTACACCGGAAAACGTGCCGGCTTCGAAAACCTCGTCACCTACGACATGGGCGGCACTTCGACCGACGTGGCGCTGATCCGCAATGCCGAGCCGGCTGTCTCGAACGAGATCGAGATCGAATATGCCATGCCGATCCATGTGCCGATGGTGGCGGTGCACACGGTCGGCGCCGGCGGCGGCTCGATCGCCCGCGTCGACGCGGCCGGCCTGATCCAGATCGGCCCGGAAAGCGCCGGCGCCAACCCCGGCCCGATCTGCTACGGGCGCGGCGGCCTCGATCCGACCATCACCGACGCCAATCTGGTGCTCGGCCGGCTGGCGCCGAAGAAGCTGCTGGCAGTCGAAAACCCGGTCACATCAGAGCGCGTCACCGGCATCTTCGAGGAGAAAATCGGCAAGCCGACCGGCCTGTCCGGCGTCGAGGCGGCGGGCGCGGTGCTGCGGCTCGGCAACATGAAGATGGCCGGCGCCATCCGCATGGTGTCGGTGTCACGCGGTCATGACCCCCGCGATTTCGCGCTGTTCGCCTTTGGCGGCGCCGGGCCGCTGCATGCGACTGCCCTGGCGCGCGAACTCGGCCTGCCCAAGGTGCTGGTGCCGGCGCGTCCAGGCATCACCAACGCGCTCGGCTGCGTCGTTGCCGACCTGCGCCACGACTTCGTCAACACCATCAACCAGCCGGTGTCGGTGCTCGACGAAACGCGCCTTCATGGGGTATTGGAACGGCACCGAAACGAAGGCGAGGAGCTGATCGGCAAGGAAGCGGTAAAGCCGGAGACGATCCGCGTCACCCACTCCGCCGACATGCAGTTCGTCGGCCAGACCCACATCATCAACGTGGCGCTGCCGTCCTCCTCGGTGACCCGGGCAACGCTGCAGCAGCTTTTCGAAAAGGCCTATTTCGCCCGCTTCAAGGTCGAGCTGCCGGAAATCCGAGCCAATCTCGTCAATCTCAATACATCGGTCACCGGCGTGCGTCTGGCGATCGATCTGTCGCGCCTGATCGATCCGGCGGGGCGCGCAGCAACGCTGGACGAGGCGCGGCGCGAAATCCGGCCGGTCTGGTATGCCGGCCGTTGGCACGACACGCCCGTATATGCGCGTGAAAAGCTGCCGCTCGATGCTATCATCGAAGGCCCGGCGATCCTCGAACAGATGGATGCCACCACCGTGCTCGAACCCGGCGACCGCGCACGCAGCGACGCTGACGGCAACATCATCATCGACATTGGCGAGGCCTGATATGGCAAAGCTCGACGCCATCACCCTTTCGGTCCTCCAGGCGGCCCTGCAGCAGGTCTGCGACGAGATGGACCTTACGTTCTCTCGCGCCGCTTTCTCGCCGGTCATCGCCGAGGCCAATGACCGTTCCGACGGCATCTATTCGGCTGTCGACGGTTCGCTGATCGCGCAAGGCAGCCAGGGCCTGCCGGTGTTCGTCGGCGTCATGCAGTATTCGACCAGGACGGTGATCGAGATGATCGCCGACGGCCGTTGCCTGCCGCCGGAACCAGGCGACATCTACGTCGTCAACGACCCCTATCTCGGCGGCACCCATCTGATGGATGTGCGCTTCGCCATGCCGGTCTACCGGGACGGCAAGATTTTCTGCTGGCTATCCAACACCGGCCATTGGCCCGACATTGGCGGCTCGGTGCCGGGCGGATTTTCAGCCTCGGCGACTGCCGTGGAGCAGGAAGGCCTGCGGCTGCCGCCGGTCAAACTGTTCAAGAAGGGCGTGCTCGACCCGGAAATCTACGCCATCATCTGCTCCAACATCCGCGTCGCCGACCAGCGCATCGGCGATATCAGGGCCCAGGCCGCCGCACTGCTGATCGGCCAGGATCGGCTGAATGGAATCCTGGATCGTTACGGTGACGAAACTGTTGTCGCGGCGATCGCCGAACTGCGCCGCCGCGCGGCCGAGCAGATGCGCGCCAACATCTCAGCCATTCCCGACGGCACCTACCATTCGAAGGCCTTTGTCGATTCCGATGGGGTGGTCAACGAGCCGCTGATCATCGCGCTCGCCGTCGAAAAACAGGGCGACACGCTGACCTTCGATTTCACCGATTCGTCAAAGCCCTGCGCCGGGCCGATGAACAGCGTGCTGGCGACGACCCTATCCTCGGTCTATCTCGCCATGCGCCACATTTTCCCGGATGTGCCGATCAGCGCCGGCGCGTTTGAACCCCTGATCGTCAAGCGGCCGGAAGGCACGTTCCTCGACGCCAAATATCCGCGGCCCGTCTCGGGCTGCGCCGCCGAGGTGTCGCAGCGCATCGCCGAGGCGGTGTTTGCGGCGATGGTGCAGGCATTGCCGGACAAGGTGACCGCCGCACCCGCCGGTTCCAGCGGCAATTTCGCACTCGGCGGCAACGACCCGGCACGCGGCCGCGACTACGTCATGTATCAGATCTCCGGCGGCGGTTATGGGGGCAATTCAGGCCATGACGGCCTGACCAATGGCTGCTCGACCATCGGCATCTCCAAGTCGCCGCCGGTCGAGATCATGGAACAGGCATCCCCGGTGCTCTACCGCCACTACGCCTTGCGTGAAGGCTCCGGCGGCGCCGGCAAGCATCGCGGCGGTTTCGGCCTCGCCTATGAGGTGGAAATCCTGCGCGGCGACGCCCGCGCTTCCTTCGTCATGGACCATGGCCGGTTCGGCCCGCAGGGCGCGCTTGGCGGCAAGGACGGCGCCGTCAACACGGTGACCGTCTTCCGCAACGGCGAGGAACACGTGCCGCCGCATTTGTCCAAAGAACAGGACATTGCGCTCAAGGCCGGCGACCGCGTGCGCGTCGGCACGCCGGGCGGCGGCGGCTATGGCGATCCGCTGCAGCGCGATGCCGATCTTGTGCTGCGCGACGTGGCGCTGGGGTACTACACATCAGAGGAAGCCACCGAAAAGTTTGGCGTTGTCCTCTCGGCCGGGGAGTTGGCCATCGACCGGACGGCCACCGACAAGCAGCGCGTCGGCTAACACATCACCGATCGCTCGCCTGGTCTGCTCGCCGCGCCGTGATCGCCGCAGCGCATGTCGTTTCCGTCTCCGCCGCGCGCCTGGAAGACCGTAGACTTCCCGCTTTCAACGGGGATCTCGAACATGCGTCTTTTCGGTCGTTTCGTGCTTGCCGCTTCCGTCGCCCTCACCCTTGCCACTGGTGCCGCCTCCGCCCAGGACAAAAAACTCAGGATCGGTACCGAGGGCGCCTATCCGCCCTTCAACTACGCCAGTGCCGACGGCACGCTGGGCGGCTTCGACATCGAGCTGGGGAAGGCGCTGTGTGCTGAGATGAAGGCCGAGTGTGAGTTCAGCGTGCAGGATTTCGATGGCTCGATCCCGGCGCTGCAGGCCGGCAAGTTCGACGCGATCATCAACATCACCATCACACCCGAGCGGGCCGAGAAGGTCGAGTTCACCCACAAATACTACCAGACGCCGCCGGCTATCGCCGTGCCCAAGGATTCGACCATCGCGGGCACGTCGCCCGATGATCTGAAAGGCAAGGCGCTCGGCGTGCAGACCGCGACCATCCACCAGAAATTCGCCGACCAGAAATATGCAGGCTCGACGGTCAAAGCCTATCCGACGGGCGACGATGCCCGCACCGACATGGCCAATGGCCGCCTCGACGCGATGATGGACGGCTCGATCATCCTGACCGAGTGGTTGAAGAAGCCAGACGGCGCCTGCTGCAAGCTGCTCGGCACGCTGACCGCCGATCCGGCCATTCACGGCCCTGGCGTCGGCATCGCGCTGCAAAAGGGCAATAAGGAACTGGCCGACAAGCTCAATGCGGCCATCGACGCGCTGCGCGCCAATGGCAAGTACAAGGAAATCAACGACAAGTACTTCTCCTTCGACGTCTACGGCAGCTGAGACGACAACATGCCTTCCGGCAGCGCCGGCTGGCGCTGCCGTTTTTCTTGAATGATGGAGACTTCCTTGGCTGAGCGGCGTTCCCCTTTCTACAGCAGCATCGTCGGGCTGGGCGCGACCATGGGTCGTGTCGGGGGCGATTTCATCTCCGCTAAAACCTATTCCGGCATTGCCGACGAGCATCTGAACACCCGCAAAAATGTCGGCGTGCAGGATCTCAGCACCATGGGCAAGATGGACATCAAGGGGCCGGACGCCGAGGCGCTGGTCAACCATGTCATCGTCAATAATGCCGCTGCCATGAAACCGGGCCAGGTCCGCTATTCCACGGTCTGCCGCGAGGATGGCGGCATCATGGACGACCTCACCGTGTTTCGGTTGGGTCCGGAGCACTTCATGCTGGTAACCGGCTCGGTCAACCGCCTGAAGATGCTGCCCTGGCTGTTGCATCACGCGCAGGGTCGCAAGGCCTATGTCACCGACATAACCGCAGCCATCGCCTTCCCGACCATCCAGGGCCCGCGCTCGCGCGAACTGTTGAAGGCGATGATCTCGGATGCCGATCTGGACGGGCTGAAACGCTGGTCGTTCACGTCAGGCCACATCAACGGCACGCGGGTGCTGATCTCGCGCACCGGGGTCACCGGCGAGCTCGGCTTCGAGCTGTTCGTGCCGGCCGACGAGGCCGCTTCGGTCTGGGACGCGCTGATGCGGACCGGCCGGGACTTTGGCCTGAAACCCTATGGCGTGCTGGCAATGTTCACGCTGGGCCTGGAAAAGGCCTATCCGGCGCACGGCATCGACATGGACGAGAGCCGCACCCCGTTCCATGTCGGCCTCGACCGCTGGATCAAGTTCGACAAGGGCGATTTCGTCGGCCGGCAAGCGTTGCTCAAGGTCCGCGACAAGGGCCTCGACGAGCAATGGGTCGGCCTGATCCTCGACGGCGACACGCCGGCCGCCACCGATGCCAGGGTCCTGGCCGATGGCGAGGACGCCGGCATCGTCACCTACAGCGATCACGGCTATTCCCTGGGCAAGGTGCTGGCCACGGCGCACCTGCGGCTGCCTTTCACCGCGATTGGCACCGAACTCAGCATAGACATCGATGGCAGGCCGAGCCGGGCGGTCGTGGCGCCGATACCGTTCTTCGATCCCGAGGGGGGGAGGTTGCGCGGCTAACTGGGCTTACCCTGGAAATCATTTTGGTCTCTCCTCAATGGTTATGATATTGTCTCGAAATGAAGTCTCCTAGCTCACGAGCCAGCCGTTCAGCCAAGACCGGCCAGTTCGTGCTGACCAGCGAGCGCGGCGAGAAAATCAGCGCCGTGGAAGGCATGACCTTATCGCCTCGCATGGCGAAATTACTCGCCCTAGGCGTACGACACGGACTGTCCGGTGATGAGCGGCGTTCGCTCATCAAGGAAGAAATCCGCAAGAAGAAATAGACGTTGGTCTACGCCGCTGAGTTCGATCCGCTGTGCTACCCCGGCACGACGGTGCTCATTAACCTGTTGGACATCCGCGACCAGGCTGAGCTTGATGAAGTCGAGCTCGCGCTGTTCCTGACTCGCGCTGACGAGCCATTGCCGGCAGGCGAACTCGACTACCGTCACTATCTCGGCCTGCACCGGCACCTGTTCCAGGATGTGTGGCTGGGCCGGTCAGCCGCGCACCATCCGCATCGGCAAGGCCGGCAATTGGTTCTGCTATCCCGAACACATCGCCACCGAGATGGCGCGGGTCTTTCGCGAACTCGGCAATCCCGACCGCTTAGCTCATCTCGACGGCACCAGCTTTGCGAAGCATCTGGCGCACATCGTCGCGGAGATCAACGCCGTGCATCCGTTTCGCGAAGGCAACGGCCGAACCCAGCTCACCTTCCTTGCGATGCTCGCCGAGCACGCGGGCCTGACATTCAATGACGACATCCTTGACGGGATCGCGTCATTCAAGCCATGATCGACAGTTTCAGCGGTTCAGAAGCGTCATTGCAAGCACTGATAGAAGATATCATCGCCTAGTTCGTCGGCCTAACAATCACCCCCGTCTATCCAGCCTCGCCACCAACCGATCCCCCACCCATTGGATGCCGCAGACCAGGATGATCAGCACGATGACCACTGCGATCATCACCGACGTCTCAAAACGCTGGTAGCCGTAGCGGATGGCGAGGTCGCCGAGGCCGCCGGCGCCGATCGCGCCGGCCATGGCTGACGCACCGATCAGCGTCACCAGCGTCACCGTGAAGCCGGCGACGATGCCGGGCAGGGCTTCTGGCACCAGCACCTCGCGGATGATCGTCCAGCGGTTGCCGCCCATGGCGCGCGCCGCCTCGATCAGCCCGCGATCGACTTCGCGCAGCGACACTTCGGCGATGCGCGCATAATAGGGCGTGGCGGCGATCGACAGCGGCACGATGGCTGCCCATGTGCCGATCGAGGTGCCGACGATCAGCCGCGTCACCGGGATCAGCGCCACCAGAAGGATGATGAAGGGCACCGAGCGGAAACCGTTGATGATGGCGCCGAGCGCCCGGTTCACCCAAAGGCTTTCGGCAATGCCGCCGCGTTCGGTAGCAATCAGCGCCAGGCCGAGCGGCAGGCCGAAGACCAGCGAGATGAGGCCGGAGGCGGCCGTCATCAGCACCGTCTCCCAGATCGAACGCAGCAGAAGTTCAAACAGGATTGGCGACATGGCCAAGCACCTCCACCCGCGCCTGGCGAGCCTTCAGGAATGTGATGATGTCAGCAAGATGATTTGCATCGCTGCCGGGAACCGAAAGGAACAGCGTGCCGACCGGCTGCTGCTGGATATGGTC
>NZ_RZPF01001290.1:0-702 GCF_004022735.1 Mesorhizobium sp. M7A.F.Ca.AU.001.01.1.1 | reverse complement strand
GCTGAAGGCGATCGACCGCACGCGCTACGATATCGTGCCGATCGCCATTTCGCGAGGCGGCAGGTGGCTGCTGCAACAACTCGATCGCGCCGCGGCGATCGGCGATGAGGCGGCAGGGGCGCCGGCCTCCGAAGACGGCCCGGAGGTTGCTTTGTTGCCCGGAGGCAAGGGCCGGCTGGTTGCGGTGTCGCGGGATGGTACGCAGCCTGAGCTGCCCCCCATCGACGTCGTGTTCCCGGTGCTGCACGGGCCGTTCGGCGAGGACGGCTCGGTGCAGGGCTATGCCGAGGTCGCCGATGTCGCCTATGTCGGCTGCGGCATTCTCGCCTCGGCCGCCGCCATGGACAAGGACGTCGCCAAGCGGCTGATGCGCGAGGCGGGACTGGCGGTTGCCCGCTCCGTCACCGTGCATCGAAACGGCAAGCATTCCTTCCAGGAGATTGCCGGGACGCTCGGCCTGCCTTTCTTCGCCAAGCCGGCGCGCCAGGGCTCGTCCTTCGGGGTCAGCAAGGTGAATGACAGGGACGGCTTCGAGCAGGCCATCGACACGGCTTTCCGCTACGACGGCAAAGTGTTGATCGAGGAATTCGTCGAGGGCCGCGAGATCGAGTTCTCGGTGCTGGAGCGCGCCGACGGGTCGCTGACGGTGTCGCTGCCCGGCGAGATCATTCCGGCCGGCAAGCACGGCTTCTACACCTATGA
>NZ_RZPF01001289.1:0-704 GCF_004022735.1 Mesorhizobium sp. M7A.F.Ca.AU.001.01.1.1 | reverse complement strand
GGTCGATCATGGTCGAATCCATGTCGGCGATCAGGATTTTCTTGCGGCGGGTTTTTTCTTCTTTGACGATCACGTCGACCGACTCGCTGGCGAGTGCCGTGCGCAAGACGGCACTCGTAGCGGCCGCGTCGGCTGCCTCAGGCAGGACGAGATCGCAGGCGATACCTTCGGCCAGCCAGACAACAGCGCTTGCGCCGACCGACCGTGAGGCCATATTCGCAAGCGACAGCGACAAAGCGCGCTCAATGGGACGGGAAACAAGCGTGGCGATGAGCGGCATGGAACATTCCGGCGGGCAGGCGGGCAAGGGCCGCGTGAAGAACGCGATCCTGATAGCCGGGCCGACCGCCAGCGGCAAGTCGGCGCTTGCGCTCGATCTGGCCGAGCGCAGGGGTGGCGTGATCGTCAATACGGATTCCATGCAGGGCTATTCGGTGCTCGACGTGCTGACCGCCCGGCCGGAGGCGGCCGACCTCGCCCGCGCACCGCATTTCCTCTACGGCCATGTCCATCCGGCGACACCCTATTCCACCGGCGCCTGGCTGCGCGACGTGATGAAACTGATCGACGACGGCACATTCTCCGAACGGACAGCGATTTTTGTCGGCGGCACCGGGCTCTATTTTCGCGCATTAGCCGAGGGCATTTCGGAAATGCCCGACATTCCGCAACGGGTCCGCGACCGTTGGCGCTATGAATTGAAG
>NZ_RZPF01001288.1:0-711 GCF_004022735.1 Mesorhizobium sp. M7A.F.Ca.AU.001.01.1.1 | reverse complement strand
TGCGTAACGGAGCGGTTACCGTTCGTGATGCGGCCAAGGCAACCACCTTGCGTCGGCGCCGTTGAGGGCGATGGGGTCGATCGTCTTTTCCCGAATATGCAGGATTGCGTTGACCGTGGCCGTCACGGCCTTGCTGGTGATGCCGGTCGAGGCGAGACATCGCCATCGGCATCATAAGCCCCCGACGCCGCGGGTCGAGCAGCCGCTGACACCACGAGCCGACCAGCCCCTGAAACCAAGGGGCGGAAAGCGTTTGAAACCACGGCGCCACCGGCAGGTCACGCCAAAGCAGACACAGCAGAAAACGCAGACATCGCTGCCCTCGCCTGCCGATGTTCCCGTGCCCGAACCCGGCACTCCGATAACCCAACCCGGCATTCCGGTGCCCGAACCACGCCCGGCGGACGCACCAAAGGCTGAAGCTGCAAAGACCGAGGAGCAAAAGCGCGTAGGGCCGAAGGCCGCGGAAGCGCCCGACCGTTTCAAGGAAGAAAAATCCCACCAGGAAAAGCAGGCACGTCCCGAGCCATTGGCTCCGGAGCCATCAACCGGGGAAAACGAGCCGGAGCCGCCGGACGTCGCGCCAACGCCGACACAAAAGCCTGACATTGCAGAACCCGAGGCCCAGCCGCCAACCGTCGCCCCGCAGCCACCGCAAAAGCCGGCCGACGCGGACGAGAAGAAGATGCTGCCCGATCCGCGCTCGGCCGA
>NZ_RZPF01001287.1:0-719 GCF_004022735.1 Mesorhizobium sp. M7A.F.Ca.AU.001.01.1.1 | reverse complement strand
GATCTGGAAAGTACGGCGATCGACCCCGACACAATCGCGATTAGCCAGCAACACGCAGCAGCCGACACCGCCGACGGCAGATAGAGCCTGTCAAGACTGGACTGGGCGGCAGCGAGCAGCGGCTCGACCTTCTGCCCGGCGACGCTCAATTCGATGTCGGTTAGCCGCCGGGGTGATTTCCGGCCTGCAGGAACCAGCCTGTGCAACGAGGCCGAGCGCCGCCACGAATCGACCAGCGCCGATTTTTCAGCGGCATCCGACGTGATCGATGCTTGAACACGGTCTGCACGCAATGTGGCCATGTGCCGGTCCATGCCTTCCTCCCGAAGCCTGAACGCCGATAGACTTGCCGCTGTTTCCTCAATCTTCCAGCGGCATAACAGATGTCCTCCGCGCTGCTATCTTGCTCTTGTTGCCCCGCTGTCAAATGGTCTGAAGTGCTTGTACCATCCAGGAGTCGGAGCGCAGCTCATTCGCTCATCGCATGAAGCGCATCATGCCTGACGATTTCGATGCTGCGCAGGCTGAGCAGGCGGATGACGCCCTTGTCCTTCAGCCGGGTGAAGATCCGCGATACCGTCTCGATGGTGAGGCCAAGATAATCGCCGATATCCATGCGCGACATCGGAAGTTCGACCTGCCGCAATCCGCCCTGGCGCTCCGACAGGTCGACCAGGAACGCGGCGACGCGTTCGATGGCGCTCTGGCGACCGAGGACC
>NZ_RZPF01001286.1:0-720 GCF_004022735.1 Mesorhizobium sp. M7A.F.Ca.AU.001.01.1.1 | reverse complement strand
GCCGGCGATGCCCCAGCTTGCAATGAACCTTCTGGCGAAACGGGTGGTGACGATCATCACCAGCGCCGCGGTGGCGAAGGCTAGACTGAAGCCGAACTGTGAAAAGCCGGCGCGATCCATGAGCACCCGTGGCGCAGTCGAAAAGAACACGAAGAAGGCGCCCATGGCGGCACTGAATGCAAGCGTGTAGGTCCAGAAGGCAAGACTGGAGAGAATGGGTCGAAGCGCCATTCGCCTGGTATCGCCATTCGAGGGGCGGGTTTCGTGCCATTTCGGCCATGCGTTGAGGGTAGCTGCCGTGGCCAGGACTCCGAGCGTCAGGAAGATCGCCCGCCAGCCGAAATTGTCGGCAATCAACGCACCGGCAACCGGCCCCAACGCCGGCACGAAAGCCAACATCGAGCTGAACAGGCCGTAAATGACGGCACTTTCGGGTCTTTGCGCATAGACGTCGCGAACCGTTGCGAAGGTTGCAACGAGAATGGCGGACGCACCAATGGACTGCATGACGCGCAGGACGACGAAGACAGCGGCCAGTGAGGTGCTGGCGAGCAGAAAGGAAGCGCCTGAAAACAAAAGCGCGCCACCGATCAGCACCGGGCGCCTGCCGATCCTGTCGGAAATCGGGCCGAAGACGACTTGGCCGAGCCCAAGACAGATCATGTAGAGGCTCAGCGTCAGCTGGATGACATCAGGCGATGTCTCGAGGATCCCCGGCAT
>NZ_RZPF01001285.1:0-723 GCF_004022735.1 Mesorhizobium sp. M7A.F.Ca.AU.001.01.1.1 | reverse complement strand
TGGCACCGTCGTGTACAATGTCGCACAATGGTATAGAAAGGCGGTGGTTCGCGAGCCGAACGAAACTGCGAACCATGGTGTTGCCGGTCGCTACTTCTGGTGCTGAGTTGCGCCAACTTCCCGCCCAAGGCGGGTTTTTTGTTTCTGCCCTTCGTTACGATCAAGGCTCCGATCAGGCAGGCTTCGAGACGATGATGGCCAGCGATGCCAATCTGCCTTCGTTCAGGCTACGGATGTAGTTCTTGCGTCGCTGCACGAATTCGGTGCCGAGCACGATTTCATTGACCTGACGTTGCACAGGCGAAGGAATGATGCCGGAACTGGCCCTTTGCATCGCCAGTTCGACATGTTCGCCGGTCTCGTCGATGACTTCGTCAATATGGAAGCCCGCGTCGGCGAACAGGGTCTTCAGGGTATCCCGGTCAACAAGGTGGCTGGTTTCCGGCGCAACCGCCCAGGGCAAGGGATAATTCGGCTCGCCGGCAGCCAGCACGGCTTCGGTCCAGATCAGTTTGCCGCCCGGCTTCAGAACGCGAAAAGCCTGCCCGATGACGGCGGCCTTGTCGGCGATGTTCATCCCGACATAGAAGCAGATTGCCGCGTTGAATGTGTTGTCGGCGAAGGGCAGTTTCGCCGCGTCGGCTTCGTGGAAGCGAACCTTGTCGCCAAGGCCGCTGAGCATGGTCAGTCGGCCGGATGCCTCGACAAAGACTGGTGTGAGGT
>NZ_RZPF01001284.1:0-730 GCF_004022735.1 Mesorhizobium sp. M7A.F.Ca.AU.001.01.1.1 | reverse complement strand
GCCTGTTGCCATCGATGTGCGCGGCAGCGTCGGCTATTACTGCGGCGGCATGAATTCCGGCAGCACCATTACCGTGCATGGCTCGGCAGGGCCTGGAGTCGGCGAGAACATGATGTCGGGCTCGATCACCATCAAAGGCGACGCCAGCCAGTATGCCGGCGCCACCGGCAAGGGCGGCCTGCTGGTCATCGAAGGCAACGCCTCGTCGCGCTGCGGCATTTCGATGAAGGGCATCGATATCGTCGTGCATGGAAATATCGGCCATATGTCGGCCTTCATGGCGCAGTCAGGCAATCTGGTGGTGTTGGGCGATGCCGGCGATGCGCTCGGCGATTCCATCTACGAGGCGCGGCTCTTCGTGCGCGGCAAGGTCGACAGCCTCGGCGCCGACTGCATCGCCAAGGAAATGCGGACCGAGCATCTGGAATTGCTGCAGGGCCTGCTCGACCGCGCCGGCGTCACCGGCGTCAAGCCGTCGGAGTTCAAGCGCTACGGCTCGGCGCGTACCCTCTATAATTTCAATATCGACAACGCCGACGCGTATTGAGGCAGCATGACCTACAGGAACCCGCCGACGACGCCGCGCAAATCCGCGACCTTCGACGACTACACGCTTTCCGAGATCCGCCGTGCCGCGGCGACCGGCATCTATGACATCCGTGGCGCCGGCGCCAAGCGCAAGCTGCCGCATTTCGACGACCTACTGTTCCTCGGCGCCTCGATCTCGCGT
>NZ_RZPF01001283.1:0-734 GCF_004022735.1 Mesorhizobium sp. M7A.F.Ca.AU.001.01.1.1 | reverse complement strand
AACGATGCCGCGCCGCCCAAGGACCGTCGGCGCGAACGCGGCGAAGCCAGCGTGCAGCGGATCATCGACGCCACCATCGAGCTCATCGCGGAGGAGGGACTGGCAAGCGTCACCATGCAGCGCATCGCCGAACATGTCGGCTCGTCCAATGCCCTGGTCGTCTTCCATTTCCGCAGCAAGGAGAACCTGTTTCGCGCCGTCCTGCAGTATCTCAGCGATCGATACGACGAGCTGTGGGTGACGCTGGTGCGAGCGCCCGGCCTGTCGCCGGTTGAGCGGGCCCTGGGCGCGGTCGATTGCGCGCAACGTTTCGCCCGCCAGCACCCGAAATGGGTTTCGGTCTTTGTCGTGTTCTCCAGCGACCGCAAGAGCATGCAGATCTACAATGAGATCGGCCTGCCGAGCGATCTTGCCTACACCGCCGAAGCGCGCGAGTTGCTGATCGAGATTTCGCGCAGCGGCGGTTACACCGACGTCGACATCGACACGCTGTCGGAGAGCCTGAATTATCTGGTCCACGGCGCCTGGTATTGGGATCATCTCAATCCATCCAGCCGTGACACCAACGTGCTGCGCAAGACCATGCTGCTCCTGCTGCATCAGGCATTCCCGCGGCATTTCGAACTGATGCGCTAGAGCAATTCCAGGAAAAGTGTGAAACGGTTTTCCGTCCGGAATTGCGCCAAACAAGGAGTTGGAGTGGTTCGCCGTTTCCGTGAAACGGTGAACCGCTC
>NZ_RZPF01001282.1:0-736 GCF_004022735.1 Mesorhizobium sp. M7A.F.Ca.AU.001.01.1.1 | reverse complement strand
ATAAAAGGTGGAGCGCTTTCGCAGTTCAAGCGGAAGGGTTCAGGACGGGATCGGTGTAATGAGCAAGATCGAGACGATCGGCATCATCGGCGCGGGCCAGATGGGTGGCGGCATCGCCCATGTCTCCGCGCTTTCAGGCTACAAGGTATTGATCTACGATATCTCGCCCGACCGCATCGAGAAGGGCATCGCCACGATCAGCGGCAACATGGCCCGCCAGGTGGGGTCCGGCAAGCTCGACGAGAAGGTGCGCAACGATGCGATGGGCCGCATTTCGGCCGCGCCCGCGATGGCCGATCTTGCGGGTGCTGACCTGGTGATCGAGGCGGCGACCGAGGACGAGACGGTCAAGCGCAAGATCTACGCCCAGCTTTGTCCGCAGCTCAATCCCGAAGCCATCCTGGCGACCAACACCTCGTCGATCTCGATCACGCGGCTTGCCGCGCAGACCGACCGGCCCGAGCGGTTCATCGGCATACATTTCATGAACCCGGTGCCGCTGATGAAGCTGGTCGAACTGGTGCGCGGCATCGCCACCGAGGACCAGACCTTCGAGGCAGCCAAGACCTATGTGAAGCAGCTCGACAAGACGATCACGGTCTCGGAGGATTTTCCTGCTTTCATCGTCAACCGCATCCTGATGCCGATGATCAACGATGCGATCTACACCCTCATAGATCGTGTACATCGCCTCGTTGATCATCCGCAGCAGGATTCTGCTGACGATGAAAGCATG
>NZ_RZPF01001281.1:0-746 GCF_004022735.1 Mesorhizobium sp. M7A.F.Ca.AU.001.01.1.1 | reverse complement strand
CCTGTGGGGTGAGCGGCCGGTTCGCGAAGCGAATTCATCGTGCCAGTGGCACGATGAAAGGCTGACGAACGCCGGGACGCTGCGGAGCAGCGGGGACCCGGCAGGGCGGATCGTCCACCGCCCGGCCCTTCGCGGGCTCAGGGCGTTCGAAGCTCGAAAAGCCAAGCAATTGGCTTTTCGTTTGCTGCGCGAACCGCTTCTCACCCCGCAAGGAGAGAAAGAAGAAGTGCGTCAATGCCTGAAATGCCGGACGCCCGTAAACACCATGGCGATGCCGTGCTCGTCGGCAGCGGCGATGACGTCCTTGTCGTTCATCGAGCCACCCGGCTGGATAACGGCAGTGGCGCCGGCGGCGATCGCCGACAGCAATCCGTCGGCGAAGGGGAAGAAGGCGTCGGAGGCGACGACCGAGCCCTTGGTCAGCGGTTCGGCAAGGCCGGCGGCCTCGGCGGCGTCGAGTGCCTTGCGGGCAGCGATGCGTGAGGAGTCGACCCGGCTCATCTGGCCGGCGCCGATGCCGACGGTGGCGCCGTCCCTGACGTAGACGATGGCGTTGGACTTGACGTGCTTGGCGATGCGGAAGGCGAATTTCAGGTCGGCCATTTCGACCGGCGTCGGCGCCCTCTTGGTCACCACTTTCAGTTCGAGGTCGTCGACGACAGCGTTGTCCCGGCCCTGGATGAGCAGACCGCCGGCGACGGATTTGACCGTCGTGCCCGGCGTGCGCGGATCCGGCAGCCCACCGG
>NZ_RZPF01000127.1:0-11340 GCF_004022735.1 Mesorhizobium sp. M7A.F.Ca.AU.001.01.1.1 | reverse complement strand
CCGACCGTCAGGATTTCGGGAGGACCGCGTGTTTCCTTCGCCTCTGGCAACTATTTTGACGCCTATTATGGCGTCAACGCGCAGGAGGCGGTGGCCTCGGGCCTGAGCGAATACCATCCCGGTGGCGGGCTGAAATCGACCGGCCTTGGCGGCGCCATAACCTGGAAGGTGACCGAGCCGATGACCGCCAGCCTGTTTGGCGAATATTCGCGCCTGATGGGACCGGCGGCCGATTCCAGCCTGGTCAAGGAGCGTGGCGACCGCAACCAGTTCACGGTCGGCGTGTCGACCACCTACCGCTTCGATTTCACGATGTAGGTGAATCGAACGAGAGACGCTTTATTCCTGCCGTGGCTTCGGCTAAAAGCCCAGCCATGACCAGCTTTTCGCGCCTTTTCGCGATCGCGATACGAATTACAGGCCCGGTGTTCCGGGTGGCCTGAGCGCCGCCGGAGCCGCCGGGAGTTTCTGCGCGCCCCTCGCGCTTTTTTCATAACATGATAGTTCACGCCCGAGCTTGTACGCCCGCCGGGCAATGCACATGGCAGACCAATGACCGACACAACTGAAACGATCGACTATTCCAAGACGCTTTATTTGCCGCAGACGGACTTCCCGATGCGCGCCGGCTTGCCGGAGAAGGAGCCGCTGCTGGTCAAGCGCTGGCAGGACATGGATCTCTACCGCAAGCTGCGCGAGAGCGCTGCCGGCCGCACGAAATACGTGCTGCATGACGGCCCGCCCTACGCCAATGGCAACATCCATATCGGCCATGCGCTGAACAAGATCCTCAAGGACGTCATCACCCGCTCGTTCCAGATGCGCGGTTACGACTCGAACTATGTGCCCGGCTGGGACTGTCACGGCCTGCCGATCGAATGGAAGATCGAGGAGCAGTACCGCGCCAAGGGCAAGAACAAGGACGAGGTACCGGTTAACGAGTTCCGCAAGGAATGCCGCGAATTCGCCGCGGGTTGGATCACAGTGCAGGGGGCCGAGTTCCAGCGCCTCGGCGTCATCGGCGACTTCAAGAACCCCTATACGACGATGGCTTTCCATGCCGAGTCGCGCATCGCCGGCGAGCTTTTGAAATTTGCCATGTCGGGCCAGCTCTATCGCGGCTCCAAGCCGGTGATGTGGAGCGTGGTCGAGCGCACGGCGCTGGCCGAGGCCGAGATCGAATACCACGACTATGAGAGCGACACGATCTGGGTGAAGTTTCCGGTCGCCAGCCTTGTCCGCCCCATTGACGATGGCCAGACCAAGCTGACGGAGGGCGCCCTCGATCTGCTGCAGGCCCACGTCGTCATCTGGACGACGACGCCGTGGACGATCCCAGGCAACCGCGCCGTCAACTATTCGCCGCGTATAAATTATGGCCTCTACGAGGTCACGGCAGCCGAGAACGCGTTCGGCCCGCAGCCGGGCGAAAAGCTGATCTTTGCCGACGCACTGGCCGAAGACTCCTCGGCCAAGGCCAAGGTCACCTTGAATCGTCTCCGCAGCGTCTCGGCGCAAGAGCTTGGAAGCCTTACGCTTTCACATCCGCTCAAGGGCTTGGGCGGCGGCTACGAATTTGCCGTTCCGATGCTCGCCGGTGACCATGTCACCGACGATGCCGGCACCGGCTTCGTCCACACCGCGCCCGGACACGGCCGCGAGGACTTTGACGCCTGGATGGACGCGGCGGTGGATCTGCGCGCACGCGGCATCGATCCCGCCATCCCGTTCACCGTTGACGATGGCGGCTTCTTCACCAAGGACGCGCCGGGTTTCGGACCGGACCGCGAGGGTGGACCGGCGCGCGTCATCGACGACAACGGCAAGAAGGGCAACGCCAACCAGGCCGTCATCGACGAGCTGATCAAGCGCAACGCGCTGTTCGCGCGTGGCCGGCTGAAGCACAGCTATCCGCATTCGTGGCGGTCCAAAAAACCGATCATCTTCCGCAACACGCCGCAATGGTTCGTTTATATGGACAAGGACCTCGGCGACGGCTCGACGCTGCGCAGCCGGGCGCTCAAGGCCATCGACGAAACCCGTTTCGTGCCCGCCGCCGGCCAGAACCGCATCCGCGCCATGATCGAGGAGCGCCCGGACTGGGTGCTGTCGCGCCAGCGCGCCTGGGGCGTGCCGATCGCCGTCTTCGCCGATGTCGACGGCAATGTGCTGAAGGACGAAGCGGTCAACCAGCGCATCATGGACGCCTTCGAGAAGGAGGGCGCCGACGCCTGGTTCGCCGCTGGCGCCAAGGAGCGTTTCCTTGGCAATCACGATGCCTCCAAATGGAAGCAGGTGATGGACATCCTCGACGTCTGGTTCGATTCGGGCTCGACGCATGTCTTCACGCTGGAGGATCGCCCTGACCTGAAATGGCCGGCCGACGTCTATCTCGAAGGCTCCGACCAGCATCGCGGCTGGTTCCATTCCTCGCTGCTGGAAAGCTGCGGCACCAGGGGCAGGGCGCCTTACGATACTGTCGTCACCCATGGTTTCACCATGGACGAGGATGGCCGCAAGATGTCGAAGTCGCTCGGCAACACCGTGGTGCCGCAGGACGTCATCAAGCAGTCGGGCGCCGATATCCTGCGTCTGTGGGTGGTGACGACCGACTACTGGGAGGACCAGCGGCTCGGCAAGAACGTGCTGCAGACCAACATCGATGCCTACCGCAAGCTGCGCAACACCATCCGCTGGATGCTCGGCACGCTCGCCCATGACGATGGCGAAGAGGTGCCGCTGGAGAAGATGCCGGAGCTGGAGCGGCTGATGCTGCACCGGCTGGCCGAGCTCGATGAGGTCGTGCGCTCGGGCTACGACGCTTTCGAGTTCAAGCGCATCACCCGCATGCTGCTCGATTTCATGGTGGTCGAGCTGTCGGCGTTCTATTTCGACATCCGCAAGGACGCGCTCTACTGCGACGCGCCGTCGAGCCTGAAGCGCAAGGCTTCGGTGCAGGTGGTGCGCCATCTCTTCGATTGCCTGGTGAAATGGCTGGCGCCGATGCTGCCCTTCACCATGGAGGAGGCCTGGCTCGATCGTCATCCCGACGCGGTCTCGGTGCATCTCGACCAGTTCCCGCAAATCCCGGCGGACTGGCAGAACGAGGCGTTGGCGGAAAAGTGGCGCCAGGTGCGGCAGGTGCGGCGCGTCGTCACCGGCGCGCTGGAGATCGCGCGCGCCCAGAAGGTGATCGGATCGTCGCTGGAAGCGGTGCCGGTCGTCACCATCAACGATGCAGCGCTCGAAGCGGCGATTTCAGATGTCGACATGGCCGAGATGGCGATCACCAGCGATCTGGTCATCGCGCATGGCGAGGCACCGGCTGGTGCCTTCGCGATCGACGACGTCAGGGGTGTCGCCGTGGTGGTCGAGAAGGCCGAGGATCGCGGCCTGTTAAAATGCGCACGCTCATGGCGCTACACCGCCGATGTCGGCCAGGATCCGGAATTCCCGGATGTTTCGGCCAGGGATGCGGCGGTGCTGCATGAATTGAAGGCGCTTGGCCGGCTTTGACAGGCCGGCCAGCTTGATCGGTGCACAAATGCCACGCCGGGCGGGTGAAAACCGCCCGCGCGTTGCCCTTAACGAGTGGTTGAGGTAAACACGCGAAACTCCGGAAGACAAATTGTCGCCGGATTTCCGTCGCAAGTGCTTGGACGATGGGGACCGGCCACGAGGCTGGTGGCAATCGAGAGGCTGTCTAGAGTGGGACTTTTTGGCATGACCGAGAGATATAATGCGCGCCTGGCGCTGCTGGCGCCGCTTGTCGCGTCGGGCCTCGCTTTGTCCGGCTGCATGGGCTCTCCGACCTACGGCACCGACAAGACCGCCGGCGAACAGCTGGCCGGCGATATTTCAGGCGCCTTTTCATTTGCGCCGAAGCGCAAGGAACAGATCGACTACAAGCCGCGTCCGACGCTTGTAAAGCCGGCGCCCGGCCAGAAGGAAGCGCTGCCGGCCCCGCAGGACAGCATCGAGACGGCGAGCGCCGAATGGCCCGAATCGCCCGAGCAGCGCCGCGCCCGCTTGCGGGCCGATGCCACCGCCCATCAGAACGACCCGGCCTATCAGTCGGAGATCGTCGACGACGTGCAAACCGATCCGGCCTCGGTGAAAAGGGCGATGGCGGAGTCAGGCTCGAGCCACCCGCCGGCATGGACACCGGCCGATTCCGACAAAGGCCGTGCCGCCGAGATCCAGCGTCGCCTCGCCGACAGCAAGCAGGGCGATCCGAACACCCGCAAATATCTGAGCGAGCCTCCAGTGCAGTATCGTGTCGCGGCCGGCACCGCGCCGCAGAACGAGCTTGGCGAGGACGAGTACAAGAAGGAACGCCGTCTCAAGAAAGAGGCGGAAGGCAAGAAGGGCAGCGGCTGGTTCGATTGGCTGTAAGAACACCGAATTGTGTCGCCGGGCGTAGCGCCCGCTTCAGCCGCGCCGCTCCCGAAAAAATCCTTTAAGCAGCAGGCCTGCTTCGGTCTCGCCCATGCCCGGATAGATGTCGGGCGCGTGGTGGCAGGTCGGCGAGGCGAAGAAGCGCACGCCATTGACCACAGCGCCGCCCTTGTCGTCGGCGGCGCCGAAATAAAGCCGGCGCAGCCGGGCGAAGGAAATGGCGCCGGCGCACATGGCGCAAGGCTCCAGCGTCACATAGAGATCGTGCCCGGTCAGCCGCTCGGCCGACAGTTTGCGGCAGGCTTCGCGGATGACCAGCATCTCGGCATGCGCGGTCGGGTCGGCAAGTTCGCGTGTGCGGTTGCCGGCGCTGGCGACAACACCAGCGCCGTTGGCGATGACGGCGCCGACCGGCACTTCGCCTCGCAAGGCGGCAGCTTCGGCCTCCTTCAGCGCCAGCGCCATGAAATCGGGCCGCTTCACGCGATTTCCACTCCGATTATCTCCTCGCCACCTGACGGTGATCCTGTTATGGAGCGCATGACATCGAAAATCGGGACTCGGTTTTCGAAAATGATCATGCGCCACATCAAAAGTGCTACAGCGTTCGTTGCGCGCCCGAAAGGATGCGCCACGCTGTAGCAGCGCAAACGGATAAAGGCCACATGGACGACAACGACAAGAAATTCCGACCCAGGAAGGGGCCGGCCAAGAGTGGGCCGAAAGCCGCGGGACCGCGCAGCCGCGATGGCGCCGCGGGCAAGGGCGGCAAACCGTCCTTTGGCGCCAAGAAACCTTACGCACCGCGTGGCGACCGGCCGATGGCTGCCGATGGCGAGCGGCCGAAGCGCGATTTCAAGGGCGGCGACAAGCCTTTCAGCAAAGGCCCGCGTCCCGAAGGCAAGCCTTTTGAGAAACGCGAGGGGCCGCGCAAGCCCTATGCACCGCGCGGCGATCGCCCAATGGCCGCCGAAGGCGAGCACAAGCCCTATGAAAAGCGCGAAGGACCGCGCAAGCCCTACGCACCGCGCGGCGATCGTCCAATGGCCGCAGAAGGCGAGCGCAAACCGTATGAAAAGCGCGAGGGGCCACGCAAGCCCTATGCGCCGCGCGGCGACCGCCCGGTGGCCGCTGAAGGCGAGCGCAAGCCCTACGAGAAGCGCGAAGGGCCACGCAAACCCTATGCACCGCGGGGCGACCGGCCGGCTGCGGCGGCAGCGGGCGGCGAAAAGCGCTTCGACCGTCCCAAGCGCGATTTCAGTGACCGCGCCCCGCGTGACGCCGTCGATCGCCCAAAGCGTGACTTCAGCGATCGCCCGAAGCGGGATTTCAACGATCGGCCGCAAGGCGCGTCAGGCGGCAGCTTCAAGCCACGCCCGCGTCCCGCCGAGGCTGCGGAAGAGGCAGGCGAGCGCATCGCCAAGCGGCTGGCCCGCGCCGGCCTCGCCTCGCGCCGCGATGCCGAGGAGCTGATTGCCGCCGGCCGCGTCAAGGTCAATGGTCGCGCTCTGACTTCACCGGCCTTCAACGTGATGCCTGATGACATCATCCATCTCGACGGTATGGAAATCCCGCCGATCGAGCGCACAAGGCTGTTCCTGTTCCACAAGCCGGCCGGCGTCGTCACCACCAACCGCGATCCCGAGGGCCGCAAGACCGTCTTCGACGTGCTGCCGGCTGAATTGCCACGGCTGATGACCATCGGCCGGCTCGACATCAACACCGAAGGCCTGCTGCTGCTCACCAATGATGGCGGCCTGTCGCGCGTGCTCGAACTGCCGGCCACCGGCTGGCTGCGCCGCTACCGCGTGCGCGTCCACGGCAAGGTCGAGGAAAGCGCGCTTGCCGGCCTGCGCGAAGGCATCGCCGTCGACGGCGTCTTTTACGGCGCCATCGAAGCGACGCTCGATCGCGAGCAAGGCACCAATGCCTGGCTGACGATCGGCCTGCGCGAGGGCAAGAACCGCGAAGTCAGGAACATCCTGGGTTCGCTCGGCCTCGACGTGACGCGGCTGATCCGTATCTCCTACGGGCCGTTCCAACTCGATGACCTCGCCGAGGGCCATGTGCTGGAAATCAAGGGCAGGGTGTTGCGCGACCAGCTTGGCGAGCGCCTGGTCGAGGAATCCGGCGCCAATTTCGACGCCGATGTCACCAAGCCGTTTTCCAACAAGCCGGTGCGGCGCACCGAAGTTCGCGAGCCGGAGCCGGAACGGCCGAAATTCACCCGCGATGGCGAGCGCCGCCCGATCGGCGAGGGCGGGTTGATCAAGAATCGCAAGCGCCGCGAAGGCAGCCGCGATGAGGCTCTGGGCAAACTGTCGACAAGCCCCGACAGAAACGCTGAGAAGAGTTTTGGCGAACGCGCCCCGCGTCCCGAACGCAGCTTTGGCGACAAGCCGCGCGGCAATTTCGGCGACAAACCGCGCGGTGGCTTCGGCGACAAGCCGCGTGGTGCTTTTGGTGGCAAGCCGGGCGGTGGCAAAAAGTCCGAGCGCGAGCAGCGGCCGATCGAGCCGCCCGGCCAGCGCAAGGCCAATGTCTGGATGGCGCCAGGCGCGCGACCGATCGGCAAGGGCAGGGCCGAAGCTGACGCCGCCAAGGCGGCTGACGCCAAGGCGCGCAAGGCCTCGTTCAAACCGACCTATGGCAAACCGGCCGGTGCAAAGCCGTTCGGCAAGCCGCGCGGCGAACGTCCGGGCGGGGCTGGCGGCGGTGAGCGTCCGCGCAACGGTCCCCGAGGCCCCAAAGCGAGATGAGAATCGTCGGCGGTGAGTTTCGCGGGCGTCCGTTGGCGACGCCGCGCTCGAGCGCCATCCGTCCGACGACCGATCGTACCCGCGAGGCGGTCTTCAACGTGCTGGCGCATCGCTTTGCCGAGCAATTGGACGGGGCACGCGTGCTCGACCTGTTCGCCGGCACCGGCGCGCTGGGACTGGAAGCGCTGTCGCGCGGTGCCTCCTACGGTGTCTTCATCGAGGAATCGGCGGAAGGCCGTGGCCTGATCCGCGACAATGTCGAGGCCTTCGGGCTCACCGGCCGCACCAAGATCTTCCGCCGCGATGCCACCGGCCTCGGCGAGGCCGGCACGCTGGCGCCGTTCGGCCTTGTCTTCGCCGACCCGCCCTATGGCAAGGGCCTTGGCGAGCGCGCCTTGCAGTCGGCCAAAGCCGGCGGCTGGCTTCGCCCCGGCGCGCTGTGCGTGGTCGAAGAGGCCGCGGTGGCGTCCTTCGAGCCAGGCCCCGGCTTTTCGGTGCTGGACGAACGCAACTATGGCGAGACCGTCATCCGCTTCATCGAGGCGGCCTGATACGCCTCGTATCCTTGGCCGGGCATCCATGGGCCGGCCTCTTTGCCGCCGCCTTTGCCGGCAACATGATCAACAAATCACTTTGCTTGTCGCCAGCACCTTGCCTATCGTCTGTCGACAGAACCGGAGCCGTTGATGACATCCAGGATTGAATGGCTGCGGGGAACGCTGTTGGCGACCTCCTTGGCTTTTGTCACGACCAGCCCAGTGCTGGCCGAGAGCCCCGTCTTGCCCAACACGGTTCCGGCCGAGTTCAAGGTCACGGATTTCCTGCTCGACAACGGCATGGAGGTGGTCGTCATTCCCGACCACCGTGCGCCGATCGTCACCCACATGGTCTGGTACAAGATCGGCAGCGCCGACGAGCCGCCCGGCAAATCCGGCATCGCGCATTTCTTCGAACATCTGATGTTCAAGGCAACGACCAACCATGCGGCCGGCGAGTTCGACCGCGCCGTCTCCGATATCGGCGGATCCAACAACGCCTTCACCTCCTATGACTACACCGCTTTCCACGAGACGGTGGCGCCGTCGGCACTCGGGCTGATGATGAGCTTCGAGGCTGACCGCATGCGCAACCTCATCCTCACCGATGATGTCATCAAGACCGAGCGCGACGTCATCCTCGAGGAGCGCCGCTCGCGTATCGACAACAGCCCCGAGGCTGTGCTGGACGAGGAGGTCGATGCGACGCTGTGGCAGAACCAGCCCTATCGCATTCCGGTCATCGGCTGGATGCAGGAGATGCAGCAGCTGAACCGCGTCGACGCCACCGCCTTCTACGACAAATACTACCGGCCCAATAACGCCGTGCTGATCGTCGCCGGCGATGTCGAACCGGACACGGTGCGGGCGCTGGCCGAAAAGACCTATGGCAAGGTGGCGCGCGGCCCCGATCTGCCGCCCCGCATCCGCCCGGTCGAGCCGGAGCAGAACACCAAGCGCACGGTCACGCTCTCCGATGCCCGCGTCAGCGTGCCGAGCTTTTCCACGCAATGGGTGGTGCCGTCCTATCATTCGGGAAAGCCGGGCGAGGCGGAAGCGCTCGACCTCTTGGCGGAGATCCTCGGCGGCGGCAATCGCAGCCGGCTCTACCAGGCGCTTGTCGTCCAGCAAGGTATCGCATCCAGCGCCGGCGCCTTTTTCCAGGGCACCATGCTCGACGACACCAACTTCACCGTCTACGGCGCGCCGCGCGGCGATGCCAGGATTTCCGACGTCGAAGCGGCAGTCGATGCGGAGGTGGTGCGCATCGTCAAGGATGGCGTGACGCCATCGGAACTGGAAAAGGCCAAGGACCGCTATGTCAGGTCGATGATCTTTGCCCGCGACAAGCAGGATTCCATGGCCAACATCTACGGTTCGACGCTGGCCACCGGCGGCAATGTGCAGGACGTCCAGCAATGGACGGACCGCATCCGCAAGGTCACCGCAGACGAGGTCAAGGCGGTCGCCGCGCGCTATCTGGTGCTCGCCCGGTCGACGACCGGCTATCTCTTGCCGCAGCAACAGGCGGGGAATTGATGATGAATTCGATCCCCGTGAGCGAGGCAGCCCCCTCATCCGGCCGCTTCGCGGCCACCTTCTCCCCGCTGGGGAGAAGAGGCTGGCGCCAGCGCTGGCAAGCTCCTCTCCCCGTCGGGGAGAGGTCAGCCGAGCAAAGCGGAGGCTGGGGGAGGGGGAGCGCCGGCTTCCGCGATTGGTCGCTGCCGACGATTGCCGCATGGCGTGCACTCACCACCCTCTTTCTCTCCATCCTCTTCCTCATCCTGCCGGCGCTCACCGCGCGGGCCATGGAGATCCAGTCCGTCACCTCGCCAAAGGGCATCACCGCCTGGTTGGTCGAGGATTATTCCGTGCCGGTCGTGGCCATCCGCTTCGTCTTTGGCGGCGGCTCGACGCAGGATCCTGTCGGCAAGGAAGGACTGGCCAATCTGATGACCGGCCTGTTCGACGAAGGCGCCGGCCCGCTCGATAGTGAAGACTTCCAGATCAAGCTCGACGATGCCGGCGCCGAGATGAGCTTCGACGAGAGCCGCGACGGCATCTACGGCTCGATGCGCATGCTGGCCGAGCAGCGCGACCAGGCCTTCGACCTGCTGCGGCTGGCGGTCAACGAGCCGCGCTTCGACCAGTTGCCGATCGACCGCATCCGTTCCCAGATCCTGTCCGGCATCATCGCCGGCGAAAACGACCCGGACACGGTGGCGCAGAACAAATGGGCGCGCGCCCTCTATGGCGACCATCCCTATTCCCGCTCCGATCAGGGCACCAAGGAAAGCATCGCCGCCATCACGTCCGATGATCTGAAAGGCCTGCACAAAGCGGTGTTCGCGCGCGGCGGCCTGCATGTCGCCGTAGTCGGCGCCATCGACGCGGAGACGCTGAAGAAGAAGCTCGACATGGTGTTCGGCGACCTGCCGCAGAACCAGGCGCTGAGGCCTGTGGCCGATATCGACCCGAAGCTGGCGCAGCATATCGAGGTCGACTACGACCTGCCGCAGACCTCCCTGCAGCTCGCCTTTCCCGGCGTGAAGCGCAAGGCGGCGGATTTCTTCCCCGCCGTGCTGATGAACGAGATCCTCGGCGGCGGCACCTTCACCTCGCGCCTGTTCCAGGAAGTGCGCGAAAAGCGCGGACTGGCCTACAGTGTCAACTCCTCGCTCATCAACCAGGACCACGCTAACGCGTTGATCGTCAGCACCGGCACCCGGTCCGACCGTGCGGCCGAGACGCTTGGCATCGTCCGCGATGTCGTCAAGCAATTGGCCGAACAAGGCCCGACCGAAGCGGAACTGGCGGCGACCAAGAAATACATGATCGGCGCCTACGCCATCAACAATCTGGACTCGTCCAGCGCCATCGCCTCGACATTGGTCGAGTTGCAGCTCGACGATCTCGGCATCGACTACATGCAGCGCCGCGCCGGCTACATCAATGCGGTGACGCTCGAACAGGTCAAGGCGGCGGCGAAAAAGCTGCTGACCACCGAGCCGACCATCATGGTCATCGGCCCGAAACTGGCCGGAGCCGGCAAGGGATGAGCCCCACCTTCGGCATCGCCTTCGGCGGCGGCGGCGCGCGCGGGCTGGCCCACATCCATGTCATCGAGGCGCTGGACGAGCTCGGCATCAAGCCGGTGGCGATTGCCGGCTCGTCGATCGGCGCCATCATGGGTGCCGGCATGGCATCGGGTATGGCCGGCAAGGACATCCACGACTACGCCCGCTCGATCCTCGGCCGCCGCGCCGAGGTGGCCAGCCGCATGTGGCGGGCGCGGCCGGGCACGATAGCCGAAGCCATGCAGAACGGCATCCGCGTCAGCCAGTTCAATGTCGAGCGCATCCTGAAAGCCTTTCTGCCCGAGGCCATCCCCGAAACCTTTGCCGAGCTGAAGATCCCGCTGAAGGTGACGGCGACCGACTATTTCGGTCACAAGCTGGCCGTCTTCGAAGACGGCGACCTGCACTCCGCGCTGGCGGCGTCAGCGGCCATCCCTGCCGTGTTCCGTCCGGTGATGCGCGACGGCAGGCTGCTGATCGACGGCGGCATCTACAACCCCGTGCCGTTCGACCTGATCGAGAACGACGCCGACATCATCATCGGCGTCGACGTCGTCGGCGCGCCGGAAG
>NZ_RZPF01001280.1:0-747 GCF_004022735.1 Mesorhizobium sp. M7A.F.Ca.AU.001.01.1.1 | reverse complement strand
GGGCAATGTCGTCTGATGTCGCGATACGCTGCATGCTTTCTTGTTCCTGAACCGGCAGCACGGTAGCAATTGGCAAAACCGCCGCACAACCCGATTGCCGCCGCAGAGATGACACTCCTGACATTCCGCTTCGCGCCCAGCCCCAATGGCGACCTGCATCTCGGCCACGCCTATTCGGCGCTGCTCAACCAGAAGCTGGCGGCACGGGCGGACGGCCGCCTGCTGCTGCGCATCGAGGATATCGACACGACGCGCTGCACGCCGCAATTCGAGGCCGGCGTGCTTGCCGACCTGAAATGGCTGGGGCTTGGCTGGGAAGAGCCGGTGCGCCGCCAATCCGAGCATTTCGCCGAATACCAGGCGGTGCTCGAGCGGCTGGTCCGGGAGGAACTCGTCTATCCCGCCTTCATGAGCCGTGGCGAGATCCGCGCCTTCATCACCGACAGTGAAAAGCGTGGGCGCGACTGGCCGCGCGATCCCGATGGCGTGCCGCTCTACCCCGCCGCTGACAAGGCGCTGCCAGTCAAGGAACGCCAGCGGCGGATCGCCGGGAATGCGCCCTTCGCCTGGCGGCTGGATGTCGATGCCGCCTTGGCGCGTGTCGGCAAGGACCTGTCTTGGACCGAATTCGCCGACGAGACGCTTTCCGCGACACGCTCGATCGAAGCCCGTCCGCAGGACTGGGGCGACGTGATCGTGGCGCGCCGCGATATCCCGACCAGCTACCACCTCGCCGTCGTCATGGAC
>NZ_RZPF01001279.1:0-748 GCF_004022735.1 Mesorhizobium sp. M7A.F.Ca.AU.001.01.1.1 | reverse complement strand
CCCCCCAGCACCGCCAGCAGCAACAGCGTCGACAACACGAACACCATGGGGTCGACGAACCAGCCGAGATAACCGATCGAGAAGAACACGCCGCGCAGGCCGGAGTTGAAGTGCTTTCCGGCCAGCATGTTCATTTGCGCCGCACGCCACACCGCCGTTTCGGTGACCGGATTGCGCGAGGCTTCGCCATGCGGGATCGGTACGGCGCCGATCAGGATCGTGCAATAATTGAACAGCCGGTACGCCCAGCCGAATTTGAAGAACGAAAACGCCAGGATCAGCACCAGCCCAAACACCTTTATCTGGAAGGCCGCGCGCGACGGCGCGCCACCCAGAGGCAGGTCGCTGAGCACTTCAAGAACCCGGTCGGACGCGCCGAGCAGGGCAAAGCAGCCGCCGATCGCGATCAGCGAGCTGGAGGCGAAGAAGGCGGTGCCTTGCTGCAGCCCGCTCATGATGGCGGTGTCGACGATGCGGATCTCGCGCTCGGCCATGGTCCGCATCCAGGCTTGCCGCTGTGCATTCATCGCCGTCGTCAGCGACATCCGGCTGACAAGCTTGCCGTCGGAGGCAAACGTGTGCAGCAGCCACGCGACGAGGAAGAAGGCCAGCGCCGCGAGATCGGCTGTCGAAAGATCGAGGGAATCGCCCATGGCCTGAATTTATCACATTCAGGGCGATCGCTTCGATGTCCGCATTCAGCGATCGTGCCAATGTCGCTGCCGGAGCAAACAAGGTCGGCGGGTGC
>NZ_RZPF01001278.1:0-748 GCF_004022735.1 Mesorhizobium sp. M7A.F.Ca.AU.001.01.1.1 | reverse complement strand
TGTCGCCGAAGCGCTTGCCGGCATGCCTGAAGGCAAAGGCCCGCTGTCCTTCGACGGAGCCGATCGGCCGCACCGGCGTGGCGACGAAGGAACGGGCTGCGGTCAGGCTGGCGGCGGTCATGGGCAATCTCTCATCCGTTCTGGAAGGCCGGATGCCAGCCAAGCGACAAACGCTCGAGCAGGCGGGCGAGGCTGTCGGCGAGCTTGCCGAGCAGCGCGTAGATCAGGATCGACAGCACGACGACATCGATCAGCAGGAATTCGCGCGCCTGCATGGCCATGTAGCCGAGGCCCGAACTGGCCGAGATGGTTTCGGCGACGATCAGCGTCAGCCACATGATGCCCAGGGCATAGCGCAGGCCGACGAAGATCGACGGCAGCGCGCCGGGCAGGATGACGCGGAAGAACAGGGCGCGCCGGTCCATGCCGTAGACGCGGCCCATCTCGACCAGCTGTGGGTCGACGCTCTGGATGCCGAGCAGCGTGTTGACGTAGATCGGAAAGAACACGCCGAGCGCCACCAGGAACAGCTTGGCTTCCTCGTCGATGCCGAACCACAGGATGACCAGCGGGATCAGCGCCAGATGCGGAATGTTGCGGATCATCTGCAGCGTCGTGTCGGTCAGGCCGCGGCTGAGCGTCGACAGCCCGTTGGCAAGGCCAAGCGCAAAACCGATGGAGCCACCGACGGCAAAGCCGGCAAGGGCGCGCGCGGTCGAGACGCCGATGTTGCGGATCAGTTCGCCCG
>NZ_RZPF01001277.1:0-756 GCF_004022735.1 Mesorhizobium sp. M7A.F.Ca.AU.001.01.1.1 | reverse complement strand
TTCGTCACCTGTTCATACTGCATGAACACCAGGTTCCAGAATTCCAGGAAACGGTCGCCGTCCTCCTCCGGGCTGCCGGGAGGGCCGCCCCAGATGTGCTCGCCGCGGTCGATGAAGATCTCCGAGCACGGCCCGCAGGGTCCGGTGTCGCCCATCGCCCAGAAATTGTCCGAGGTCGCGATGCGAATGATGCGGTCGTCGGAAAAACCGGCGATCTTCTTCCAGAAGCCGGCCGCCTCGTCATCCGTGTGATAGACGGTGACCAGCAGCTTGTCCTTGCTCAGCCCGAATTCCCTGGTGATCAGGTTCCAGGCAAGCTCGATGGCGCGCTCCTTGAAATAGTCGCCGAAGGAGAAGTTGCCGAGCATCTCGAAGAAGGTCAGATGACGCGCGGTGTAGCCGACATTGTCGAGATCGTTGTGCTTGCCGCCGGCGCGAACGCTCTTCTGGGCGGTCGAGGCGCGCGAATAGGGCCGCTTCTCCAGGCCGGTGAAGACGTTCTTGAACTGTACCATTCCGGCGTTGGTGAACATCAGCGTCGGGTCGTTGCGCGGCACCAGCGGACTCGACGCGACGATCTCGTGACCCTCCTTGCGGAAGTAGTCGAGAAATGTCGACCGGATTTCGTTCACGCCACTCATGAATGCTGCCTTTTCAGAAGGGCCGCCGGCAAACCGGCGGAAATGGGCTCTGCGTTTTAGAAGATTAGGACTTGGCCTTTTAGCCGCCGCGCTTCACCCTGTCCAGAAACACGGA
>NZ_RZPF01001276.1:0-756 GCF_004022735.1 Mesorhizobium sp. M7A.F.Ca.AU.001.01.1.1 | reverse complement strand
GGGGCCCCCGCCGATGACGATGTTCTGCGGCGTCCAGCGCTTCAGCCACATCGTGTAGACGACGGCGTAGAAAAAGATGGTAAAGGCCAGCAGCGTCGCCGCCAGCCAGTTGACCAGCACGCCGAGCGTCATCACCGACAGCACCGACAGCACCAGCCCGAAGGTCAGCGCTTCGTGCGGCTGGATGCGACCGGCCGGGACCGGGCGGCTGGCGGTCCTGGTCATCACGGCATCGATGTCGGCATCGTACCACATGTTGAGCGCGCCGGAGGCGCCAGCACCTATCGCAATAGCCAGGATGGCGATCACCGCCAGCAGAGGGTTGATGGTCACGGGGGCGGCGACCAGGCCGACAAAGGCGGTGAACACCACCAGCGACATGACGCGCGGCTTCAGCAGCGCGAAGAAATCGCCCGCCGTCGCTTCCGACATGCGAAAGCCCGCTTCGTCAATCAATGGTCGTCGACAAGGGCCATGCGTACTTAAGTCCATCATCCGTTGGCCGAAACCGCCGGCGGACCGGCGGTTTCGTATTCGAGCGAACAGCCGCCTTACTTGATCTTCGGCAGCTGTTCCCACTGGTGGAAGGGCGGCGGCGAAGGCAGCTGCCATTCGAGCGTCGTTGCGCCCTCGCCCCATGGGTTGGCGCCGGCGATCCGCTTCTTCTGGAAGGCCTCGAACACGCCATAGAGGAAGATCAGGACGCCGACGGCCGAGATATACGAGCCGATGGACGACACATAGTTCCAGCCGGCA
>NZ_RZPF01001275.1:0-761 GCF_004022735.1 Mesorhizobium sp. M7A.F.Ca.AU.001.01.1.1 | reverse complement strand
CCGGCCGGGAGCCAGCAAGACCGAAATCGAGACGGCGGCGAAGGATGCACTTGCCGATGAATTCATCCTCAAGCTGGAAAAAGGCTATGACAGCCAAGTCGGCGAGCGCGGCGTGACGCTGTCAGGCGGTCAGCGCCAGCGGGTTGCGATCGCCCGTGCCATCTTGCGCGACGCGCCGATCCTGTTGCTCGACGAGGCCACCTCGGCACTCGACGCCGAAAGCGAAACGCTGGTGCAGACGGCATTGGAACGGCTGATGCAGGGCCGCACCACGATCGTCATCGCCCACCGCCTGGCAACGGTGCTGAAGGCCGACAGGATCCTGGTCATGGATGGGGGCTCGATCGTCGAGGAAGGCACGCATCAAAGCCTTGTCGCCAAGGGCGGCATCTATGCACGGCTGGCCAAGCTGCAGTTCGAAACCGGCGCCAGTGCTTTCAGGGGCGCGGCGGAATAGGCAGATCTGGCGCTGTGGCGACAGCCGCTATGCGGCTCCATAGCGCTGTTTCAGATGGTTCACGAAATAGGTGGCGTTGAGCTTTTCGCCTGTGGCGCGTTCGAGCAGGTCCGGCGTCGACCAGCGTGACCCCTGTGACCAGATTTTTTGGCGGCGCCAGTCGTTGATCGCCTCGAAATTGCCTTTGGCGAGATCCTCGTCGGCGGCAGGATGCTCCCGCGTCAGCGCCGCCCATTGCTGTGCTGCCATCATCGCGCCCAGCGTGTAGGAGGGGAAGTAGCCGAAAGCTGCCCCGGGCCAATGC
>NZ_RZPF01001274.1:0-763 GCF_004022735.1 Mesorhizobium sp. M7A.F.Ca.AU.001.01.1.1 | reverse complement strand
GGATAGAGAAGGCGCCGGCTTCATCGAAGCCCAGCATGGGCCCGCCGCCTGCCGTCACCACGCCGCTGACGAGGCCGCTGCATCGCAACCCGTCGACGACCTCGCGCTCCGTGGCATTCGCGGCGACGCCGGCCAGCGCCATGGCCTCGCGCCGGTTCATGAAGACCAGCGAAAGCTCCTTCAGCACCGGTAGCAACCGCACCACCTTGGCCGGCGAAATGGCAATCGCGAAAACCGGCTTGCCCGCAGCGAGCGCGACCAGCCGTTCCAGCGCCGAAGAGGGCAGATTGGCGTCGCACAGGATCGCGTCGGCGGCGGCGATCACCTCCCGCACCTTGGAGCGCCTGATCTGCTTGGGAAACGCCAGGTCGTAGAGCGCCATGTCGGCAAAGCCGACGATCAACTCGCCCTCGCTGTCGATCAGTGCCGTGTAGCTCGGCGTCGTGCGGTCGAGGAAGACCGCCGACAGGTCGGTAATGCCTGCCCCGGCAATGGCTCGCGAAACGGTGTCGGCAGCGGGATCGCCGCCGCGAACCGACATCAGCGACGCGGAGACGCCGCGCCGCACGGCACTGCGCAAGGCGTTGAAGACGCCGCCGCCGACATCCTCGCGCATTGTGCCCGGATTGGAGGCGGCGGGCACGTAGGCGCCGGACACCTGGCCGCGCCGGTCGATATGGGCGCCGCCTACGGCCAGTATTTTCGCGGATTTCAGCATGCCGGCGATATGACCTTTGTTATTCCAGCCGCACAAGCGCTAGGC
>NZ_RZPF01001273.1:0-764 GCF_004022735.1 Mesorhizobium sp. M7A.F.Ca.AU.001.01.1.1 | reverse complement strand
CCCTTGCCGCTCGCACGAACGAACAGGACGGTGCAGGCCAGCGGGCGCCAGCCGCAGTCCAGGCATCGCCTGTCGCCGCGCCGGCCCGGCAGACGGTGCCGGTGGTCCTCATCCACGGCTTCGGGGCGGATCGCTCCGTGTGGCGGCAGGTTGTCCCGTTGCTCGGGCCGGGGATCGAGACGATCAGCCTCGACTTGCCCGGCCATGGTACGGAAGCGGCAAGACCTGCAAGCATCATCGAGGAGATCGCCTTCCTCCTCTCCGACCGGCTGGAGGGGATGGGCGTCGGCAATGCCCATCTCGTCGGCCATTCGCTCGGCGGCGCGGCGGCTCTGGCGCTCGCACGACTGGGCCGTTTTACGGTACGCTCTGTCACACTCCTTGCCCCTGGCGGGCTCGGCCCCGAGATCAATGCGGGCTTCCTTGCCGGGCTCGCCCGCGCAACAACCGTCCCGGCGCTTGAGCGATGGCTGGCGGTCATGGTCGGCGACCCCTCGGCCCTGCCGGTCGGTTATGCGCAGGCCGCACTCAGACAGCTGGAAAAGACCGGCAATCGCGACGCGCTCACTGCGATGGCCGAAAGCCTGTTCCCGGACGGCACGCAGGGTTTCGATCTCGCGGGCGCGCTTGGCGAACTCGCCGTCCCGACGCGGCTCATCTGGGGCAGGCTCGATCGCGTCATCCCGGTCGCCCATGCGGCCCGCGCGCCGGGCTTCACTGCCGTTCATCTTCTCGATGGCGTTGGCCATGTACCGCAGATCGAG
>NZ_RZPF01001272.1:0-770 GCF_004022735.1 Mesorhizobium sp. M7A.F.Ca.AU.001.01.1.1 | reverse complement strand
GCCCTCGAGAATGTCGAGTTCGCCGTCCATGTAGGCTTCAGGCACCGCCAGCATCGGATCGAAGGTGATGGCGCGCTCGGCATGCGCGGTCTTGATGTGCATGTGCACCGGTTCGCCGCTGCCGTCGCCGAAAACCACCGCCGTGCCCTTGGGGCCGGTTACCCTAAGATTGCCGGTGCGCACCAAGCGGTCGAGAACGCGCTTTAACAGAATATTCATGACCAAATGTCCCCTCTCGGCCAGACAGGCTGCCTTGGCGCGTGACCGCGAAAATCGGGATCGATTTCGCCGGAGATCTTGCGCCGAACCAAAGTTGCACAGCGTGCTTTGCGCGGCCAAAGGACGCGCGACGCCATAGTCTGCAACAATATATAGGGGTTCGAAAAGTTCCATTTGGCACAAAAATGCCCGGGCGCGAGGCCCGGGCATTGGTCCAGCATGGCTGGATGACGGCAAAGTGATCGGAGCTTGGCGTCAAGTCGTGATCAGCCCCATGGCTCCAATCGCTTGCGACGTGTGATCAGGCGTTGTCTTCGTCGCCCTCGAACTCGGTGTTCGGATCGAAGAAGTTCTCCGGCCGGGCGTTGTCGTTGATGTCGTCGCCATAGATGGCTTCGGCGGTGGTCAGCGTCTCGCCCTTGGCCTGGCGCTCGGCTTCGTCGGCCGTGCGGGCGATGTTGAGCGTGACGGTGACCTCGACTTCCGGCTGCAGCGCGATCGCCACATTGGTGACACCGATGGTCTTGATCGGCTGGGTGTGCAGGATCTGG
>NZ_RZPF01001271.1:0-771 GCF_004022735.1 Mesorhizobium sp. M7A.F.Ca.AU.001.01.1.1 | reverse complement strand
TATGAGAACGGCCCGGTGACGCGCTCTTTCTGCGGCACCTGCGGCTCACCCATCGCCTATGTCGACGAGCGGCTGGAAGAAGACATCTACTTCATGCTCGGCGCCATGGACATGCCGGCCGATTTCCAGCCGACGCTGCATGCCTATATCGGCGAGCAGCTTGCCTTCCTGCATATGTCCGACGACCTGCCGAGACATCTGAAATCAAGCGTCAAAAGACCAGACGGAACAGTCCCATGAAATTCACCCTCTCCTGGCTCAAGGACCACCTCGAGACCGACGCCACGCTCGACGAGATCGTCGAGCGGCTGACTTCGATCGGTCTCGAAGTCGAGCATGTCGACGACAAGTCGAGCCTGAAACCATTCGTCATCGCCAGGGTGCTGACGGCGGTTCAGCATCCCGATGCCGACCGGCTGCGCGTGCTGACCGTCGACACCGGCGACGGCAAGCCTCCGGTGCAGGTCGTTTGCGGCGCGCCAAACGCTCGCGCGGGCCTGATCGGCGCCTTTGCCGCGCCCGGCACCTATGTGCCCGGCATCGACGTAACGCTGACGGTCGGCAAGATCAGGGGCGTCGAAAGCCACGGCATGATGTGTTCCGAGCGCGAGCTGGAGCTGTCCGACGAACACAATGGCATCATCGACCTGCCTGAGGATGCGCCGGTCGGCACCAGCTTCGCCGCCTATGCGCACATCGACGATCCGGTCATCGAGATCAACTTGACGCCGAACCGGCCGGATGCCACCAGCGTCTACGGCATCGCCAGGG
>NZ_RZPF01000126.1:0-11361 GCF_004022735.1 Mesorhizobium sp. M7A.F.Ca.AU.001.01.1.1 | reverse complement strand
GCTTCGATTTCGGTCGCGGCCTTGGCCGTCTCGACGGTGACGACCAGATCGCCGGCCTTGACCGGATCGCCTGGCTTCACCGCCCAGGCGATCACCAGCACGGCTTCCATGTATTCGCCGCCGGCGCTGTCGATGCTGATCGGATGGGTCGCCATCGCCGCCGCCTCCGTCACTTCAGCGTCTTCAGCGCGGCGGTGCGGATCTTCTCGGCACTTGGCAGCATCGCCGTTTCCAGCGGCTCGGAATAGGGGATCGGCATGTCCGGCAGCGTGACGCGCGCGACCGGCGCGTCCAGCTCGTCGAAGGCGTGATCCATGATCGTTGCCGAAAGCTCGGCGGCGTAGCCGCAAAAGCGCCAGCCCTCGTTGACCACCACGGCATGGTGCGTTTTCGCGATCGAGGCGACGATGGCGTTGACATCCAGCGGGCGCAGCGACCGGAGATCGACGATCTCGGCCGAAACACCGTCGGCTGCGAGAAGATCCGCGGCTTTCAGTGCCTCGACCACCATCTTGGAGGTGGCGAATATCGAGATATCGTTGCCTTCGCGCAGGGTTGCCGCCTTGCCGAGCGGCACGGTCACATCGCCTTCCGGCACCTCGCCGCGGGTGTTGTAGAGCAGCTTGTGCTCGAGGAAGACCACCGGCTGGTCGTCGCGGATCGCGGCCTTCAGCATGCCCTTGGCGTCGGCGGGCGTCGAAGGAGCAACGACCTTGATGCCGGGTATGTGGGCAAGCATGGAATCGAGCGACTTGGAGTGCTGCGCGCCGGCGCCGGCGCCGCCGCCGCCCTGCGTACGCAGCACGAACGGCATCTTGACCTGGCCGTTCCAGATGTAATTGTAGATCGATGCCTGGTTGACCAGCGCATCGAGCGTCAGCGGCACGAAATCCGCATACATGATTTCCAGCACCGGCCGCGTGCCGGTCATCGCGGCGGTCACGGCCATGGCGGTCAGCGCCTGTTCGGAGATCGGCGTGTCGCGCACCCGCGTTTCGCCGAATTCCTCCATCAGCCCTTTCGTCACCTTGAAGACGCCGCCATAGCGTCCGATGTCCTCGCCGAAGACGAAGACGGAGGGGTCGGCCTGCATCTCTTCGCGCAGTGCCGCATTGAGCGCTTCGGCATACCGCATCATGGCCATGTCAGTGTGCCTCGCTGTAGGGGTTGCAGGCTTCGTCGAGCGAGAATTCGGGCATCGGGTCGGAGAGGGCCGCCGCGAATGCCTCGTCGACCTCAGCTCTGGCCGCCACCTCGATTGCCGCGAGTTTCGCCTCGCCGACGTCGCCCAAAAGCGCCTTGCGCGAGACGAGCAACGGGTCACGTTCCTTCCAGGCCGCAATATCCTCCGGCTTCTGGTAACCGCCCATGTCGGAGGTGGAGAAACCTTCGACGCGGTAGGTCTTACATTCGACCATGCCTGGGCCTTCGCCGCGCCTGGCGCGCTCGACCATGGCCGACACGGCACGGTAGACAGCCACCGCGTCATTGCCGTCGACGATCTCGGCCGGCATCGCGTAGCCGGCGGCGCGGATCGACAGGTCCTCGACCGGCGACTGGACCTCGGAGGGAACGGTCAGGCCGAACTGGTTGTGTTCGAGCACGAAGACGACCGGCAATTTCCACAGCCCCGCCATGTTCATGGCTTCGTGGCAGATGCCGGTTTGCGCGGCGCCGTCGCCAAAGACGCACATGGCGACATTGCCGGTGCCGAGGATCTGCATCGACAGCGCCATGCCGGTGGCGGCTGGAATGCCCGCGCCGACAATGGCATTGCCGCCGATCACGCCCTTTTCGGCATCGGCCACCAGCATGTGGCCGGCGCGCCCGCCGCAGGCACCGGTGGCCCGCCCGAAGATCTCGGCCACCACCGGGTGCACGGCCATGCCCTTGCCGATATAGACCGCGTGGCCACGATGGGTGGTGGCGACCTTGTCGCCGGCCTCCAGCACGGCGGTCGCGGCGACGCCGACGGCTTCCTGGCCATCGCAGCGATGGATCGGACCGCGCGTGCGTCCTTCCTTGTGAAGCGCCCCAAGGCCCTCTTCGAGATGCCGCACCAGCAGCATCCGGCGATAGATTTCCAGATGTTGTTCGACGGAAGGAGTGTTTTTCACCGATATCCCCGAGTTCGTGCCGAAATTAAATACAAAAGTGTCGACACTTTGCAAGCGCTTCTGCAAGATAGGGCAAAACAAGTTTGTGAAAAGGGGATCGATCATGCGTTTGGAGGGCAAGGCGGCCATCGTCACCGGAGCCGGCGCCGGTATCGGCGCGGCCGTCACGGAACTGTTTGCGAAGGAGGGCGCGCGCGTTCTGGTCGTCGATCGCGACGGCGCGCGGGCCGGCGAGGTGGCCGGCAGGACCGGAGCGCTGGCCTGGGAGGCGGACGTCTCGGACGAAGTCTCCGTGGCGACGATGGTGCGCCGCGCGCAAGAGGCCTTCGGCCGGGTGGACATTCTGGTCAACAATGCCGGTTACGGCATACGCGGTTCGGTTGTCACCACCGCGGCGGCGGATTGGGACGCGCTCATGGCCGTGAACCTCAAGGGCGTCTTTCTCTGCTCCAAATATGTCATTCCCGTCATGGCCGCGGGCGGCGGCGGGGTGATCGTGAACACCGCTTCCAACGTGGCCCATGTCGGACTTGCCGATCGGGCGGCCTATGTCGCCTCCAAGGGCGGCGTCGCGGCGCTGACGCGTGCCATGGCGCTTGACCATGTTGCGGACAAGATCCGCGTCAACGCCGTGGCACCGGGTGTGACCTGGTCGAGCTATTTCGAAACCATGCTGGAAACCCATCCCGATCCTCAGGGGTTTGTCGCGGCATTGAACGCGCGCTCACCGATGAATCGCGTCGCGCAGCCGGTTGAAATCGCAAATGCAATCCTGTGGCTCGCCAGTGACGAATCCTCTTTCGCCACCGGCTCGATCCTGACGGTCGACGGCGGCATGACCGCCTGGTAAGGCACGCCCCTGTCGTTGCGTAAGACGAAGCCTGCCCGTTTCAGGCAACGGGCCGGATGGAACGCAGGGCACGCAGCATCTCGTCGAGGTCGGCGCAGGGCAGGCAGCCTAGGTCTGCTATATCCTTGGTCACGTCGACCGGCAGGCCCGAATTGGACTCCTTGGGCACTTCGTTCAATCGTCCGCCGATGAGCACCGGCAAGGCAAGTCCGCGTGCCGCCATCGCTGCTTTCACCGCCTGTGCATAACGCAGCGCCACGCCATTGTAAGTGCTGACGGCGATCGCATCGGCCCCGGTTTCGGCGGCGCGGGCGACGAGTGTTTCCGGGTCGACGGCCACACCGGCATCGGCGATGACGATGCCCAGGCCTTCAAGCGCCTGTTCGACGAGATATTTTCCGTGCTCATGCACGTCGGTCGTGCCGATGCAGACGGTCAGGGGTCTAGGGCTTTCCAGCGGCTTTTGCGTCGCGACCCAGGCGACGGCCTTGTGGTTGAGCTCGCGCGCCCATTCGGCATGGATCAGCGGCGTGCGTCCGCGGATGCCGTCCGCGCCCGGGCCGAACAGCGCCTCCATGCGCTTCGGCCCCATGCGGCGGATGGCGAACATCAGCGCGGCCGGGTCTTCGGTATCCACCCCGCGCTCGGCCAGCCCTTTCATGACGGCACCGGCAAAGCGACGCCCGCCTTCGACCAGCACATCGGCCATCGCCTCCACCCTGGCCCAGTCGAAGACGGGGTCGTAGAAGGGGGCGTGCAGCGTGAGCCGGTGCGCGAAGGTTTGTGCGTCGATGATCTCGTCGACATCGGGAATGCGCTGGTTCTCGGTTACCGGTACCGGATTGATCGCATGGCCGGAGGGCCATCGCCCGACAGCCAGTATGTCGGCCAGGAGATAACTCGCCAGGGTTGCGTAATTGCCTGCCGGGGTCGACTGGTAGGAAACGGTGTTGCCGAAGATCATGGTGCCCGGCGTATCGCTGACCCGCACCAGCGCGGCATGGAAGGCAGCGCGCGACAGTGGATCGCTGAAGTGGTGGCCGTAGCAATGGCCGAGCCGCGCGCCGATCAGATCCTCGACGATGTGCTTTTCGACCAGCACCATGCCGAGCGCGCAGGCCATGTCGATGAACAGCCCGGCGAAGCCGTCGTCGAGATTGGAATGGACAAGGATTTCGGCATCCTGCGCGGCAATCAGGCCGAGGGCGGTGACGGTCGCTTCGGTGGTCGCGACATCATCGTCCCAGTAGGGCAGCCGGAAGGTGAAATACTGCCCCAGATTGCCGATGGCCGTTGCACCGGCGGCGATGGCGGCGCGGGTGTTTTCCACCGCGCCCGGCAGGCCGAGCATGAAGTCGCCGAAATGCGCGGCAGCGGGCGCGGCGTTGGTGATGCGGGCGAAATCCTCGGGGCCGGTGAGCACGATGCCGGTGCCGCGCGCGGCCTTTGCACGCATGGCTTGGGGATAACCCATCGACCAGTCGAGGGTGATGCCGAAACGGTCGACCGTTACCCCTGCCTTGCGGCATTGCTCATGCACCTCGCCGATCGCGGCCACGGTGCGGTCGACGCTTCTGAAGCCGATATGGGCGTGCTGCATGACTCGCTTTTCGGCCGCTGCCTTGCGCTTCCATGCGGCTTCGGACGGCATCCCAGTCTCGGTCAGGAAGCGGCAGCTGCCGAGGCGCCAGTCGCGCGCCATGACGCGTCCTTCGGCGAGGAGCTCGGCGCCAGGCTTGAGGCGCGGGTCGAGGAGGGCGGGGCTGAGGTCAGCGATCATGATGCTTTGCGATCAAGGTGAGCTTCGACAATGAAACGGCGAATGATGGCGGCAAGACCTTCGGGGTCGGCGAGGGGGTGAAAATGCGCACCGGGAACTGAAACAAACCGGGCATCCGGTATTGCCGCAGCGATCGCCTCCGAAAGGGCTGGCGGTGTCAGGATATCGCCGGTGGCCGCAATCACTTGAACCGGGGTGTCGATGCGCGGCAGATCGGCAAGGCGATCATGGTCGAGCAGCATGCGCACGCGCGCAGCACTGACTGTCAGCGGCGCCAGGGTGTCAGGGGCGGCGGCGACGGCTGCGTCGAGTTCCCCGGCATGCGTTTCGAGGTAGGACGGTTCGTGGCAGAGCACATGGCCGAGGCGCTGATAGGTCTCGGCCAAGCCGGCCTCCAGCAGTTCGGCGCGAGCGCTGAAGAGCGTGCGGAAACGGCTGTCGGCTCGCGCCCAGGAACTGCTGATCGTATAGCTCAGGCCAAGTTCCGAATGATCGAGCGCCAGCACCTGCGCGATGGCGCCACCAGTGGAATGCCCGACAATATGGGCGGGACCGCCCGTCTGCGCCAGCAGGCCGGCAATGTCGCTGGCGATCAGGGGAATGGAATAGGGGCTTTCGGGGCGATCGCTGCGACCGGCGCCGCGATGGTCGGTGACGATGACGCGATGGTCGGCCTCGAGCAGGCGTACCACACCAGTCCAGAACCTTCCATCACCGCCGAGCCCGGAGATGAGGATGAGGCGTGGGCCGGCGCTGCCTGATGTCTCGTAGTGGATGCGGCAGCCATCGGCGGCGGTGAAGAAGGGCATCAGCTGAGGCCCTCCCTGTCGAGCAACTCGCCAAGCGCCGCGACGAGACTGAGCGCCGTGAGCATCGAGGTTTTCGGATTGTTGGGCGAGGGTGCGTTGACGAGGCGGAAGGAGGCGGTGCCGGCGGTGCTCTCGACCTCGATTTCATGCATGGTGCCGGCAGCTTTCGGATCGGCAACCACGCGCACTGTGACTTTGTCGATACCTGCAGCGAGCGCCACGGCGAAGGCGGCGTTGAGGTTTTTCGGATAGAGCTTTGCCGCTTGCGCCGGCGTGCCTTCGAAGAGGGATACCGCGTCGTGCTCGGCCGACAGGCCAAGAGTGGCAAGCTCGACTTCCCAAGCTGTCGGCGGCTTGCGCGAGGTGTAGCGCACCCGCGCCTCAGGAAGTGCGGCTATCGCCCTGAGATAGTCGAGACCGCCCAACGCGCCTGACGGCAGGACCAAGCGCGCGCCGCTATTGCGCGAAGCATCGGTCAGCCTCGCGGCAAGGATCGGATCGGCGAATGCACCGATCGAAGCGATGATGGTCGGGATGCCGGCTTCGAGAAGCGCGGGCACATAAGCGGCCACCGCCTCCTGGCTTGCCGCCTCCACCACCGCCCGGGGGCGCGGACCGATCAGCGCGTCAAGCTGCGTGACAGTGCTGACATTCGCCGGCAAGTCGCGGCGGGTACCTTCGCGCATCAGCGCCACCCAGCAAACCGAGTCCACTGGGAAAGCTGAGACGATCTCGCGCGCGATCGTGCCGAAGCCGATGAGGCCGAGCGTCACCATCCGAGGCTTCTTCAGGGATTCTGCCTCAGGGGATCGAACTTGTCGGCGAGGTCTGCCCCGAACACCGTCTTGCGCTCGATTTCCAGAACGTTTTCGGGGCGCGGGAAATTGGACGGCACACGGTCACCTGGCTTGCGCGGCTTGCCGATCAGGCGAAAGAAATCCTCGAGCCCGTTCGGCACGATCAACCAGATCCAGCGCAGGCGCGTGTCGCCGTCGTTGATGAACATGTGTCGGACATTCTTCGGCAGGAACACCACGCTGTCCGGTTCCAGCGGATATTCCTTGCCGTCGATGACGGCGCGGCCATGGCCTTCGATGACATAGACCGTCTCTTCGTTGCGGTCATGCGTGTGTTCGCGCACATAGCCGCCGGGCGCTACCGACTGCGTGCCCAGCGCGAAGGGGTGCTCCATGCCGACGATGTGCGGCGCGAGCGCCACGTCGATATGGCCGTTTGCGGGAACCGGCTGCCAGTAGCTTTCGCGCGTTTCGGTTCCGGAAACATGGATGCCAGAGGGCGCGGGTGGAAGGTTGGTGTCGTCCATGGCTCTGCCTGTCGAATGGAGCTGCGAAGGTCGTTCGGGCGCGTTGCTGACTTGGAGAGGGTACAGCGCAAAAAGTGTCGACACAATAGTAGACAGATTAAATTTCGTGCCTCTATATAGTGCTGTGTCGATGATGGCAGGGGAATGCCGATGGGCGAGTACGATGTTCTGGTGATCGGTTCGGGATCGGCGGCCTGCTCGGCAGCGCTGCGGGCCGCCAAGGGTGGCCTCAGGGTGCTCGTCATCGAAAAGAGCGAATGGTTGGGCGGCACCTCGGCCATGTCCGGTGCCGGGGTCTGGATACCCGCCAACCATGTCGCGGCCGAAGCCGGCATCGCCGACAGCCGCGAGGATGCGCTCGCCTATCTGCGTGCGGTCGCGCCCGAAGGATGGGAGCAGAAGGAAGATGCGCTCTGGGGCGCTTTCGCCAAGGCCGCGCCGGACATGCTGCACTTTCTGTCCGTCAACACGCCGCTCGATTTTCGCTTGATCAACGAGCCCGATCCCTTTGCCGAAGCGCCGGGCGGGAAACTCTATGGCCGCATGCTCTCGCCGAGGCCGCTCAGCCGCCGTCTCCTCGGCAAGTTTGCGCGGAGTCTGCGCCGCTCCACCTTGCCGCACAGCTTTACCTACCAGGAGATCGTCGACCTCGATCTCTATCACCATCCCATCCGCGCCGGGTTCAAGGTCTGGCCGAAGCTTCTATGGCGATGGCTGACGAATTCCGGCGGCCAGGGCACGGCACTGATGACCGGGCTGATCAAGGGCTGCCTCGATGCCGGCGTCACCTTTCAGCCGGGAACGCGCGCCGTCACCCTGCTTCAGGATCCGGACTCACGCATCGCCGGCGCGGAGGTGGAGAGCAAGGGCCGGCGCACGAAGATCGTCGCGCGCCGCGGCGTCGTCATCGCAACCGGCGGCTTCGAATGGGACGCCGAGATGCGCGCACGCCACTTCCCCGGCGCCTTCGACCGGATCGGCAGCCCGCGCGGCAATGAGGGCGACGGCCAGAAGCTTGCGGCTTCCGTCGGCGCGCAATTGGACCGCATGGATCAGGCGAACGTCTATCCCTGCCTGCCGACGCGCTACCAGGGACAGTCGCACGGCTTGCCGATGACCTTCCAGGCCGAGCCGCATTCGATCGTGGTCGATCGCGAGGGAAAGCGCTTTGTCAGCGAAAACGCCTTCAACATCGGCGAGGCGATCGATGCGCGCGGACCGGATGGCGAGCCCGTCCATCTGCCCTGCTATCTCGTTGGCGATAATCGTTTCCTCAAAACCTCGCTGCCTTTCCGCTGGTATGCCTCCTACGAGCGCGACTGGATCAAGAAGGCCGATACCATCGCTGGCCTTGCCGCCAAGCTCGGGTTGCCGGCGGCGGCGCTGGAGGAGACGATCGCGCGCTGGAACGGCTTTTGCGAGAACGGGCACGATGCGGACTTCCACCGCGGCGATAATGGTTGGGAGGCATACAAGGCGCATGGCCCCGAGAACCGGCTGAAGCCGATCGACAAGGCGCCCTACGTCGGCATGACGATCAATCGCTCGATCCTCGGCACCAAGGGCGGGGCCCGGACCAACGAGCGGGCGCAGGTGTTGAGACCGGACGGCTCGATCATTCCCGGCCTTTATGCGGCAGGGCTTGCGATGGCCAACCCCATCGGCACGCGCGCCGTAGGGGCCGGCACCACGCTCGGCCCGAACCTGACCTGGGGCTTCATTGCGGCCGAGACGATCCTGCATCAGAACAGGTGATCGCGGAAGCCTACATGGCAGACGGCACCGAACCTCAGAAGCACACCGGAGGCATGGGGGTGATCGCCGGAGCCTACGGTCTTGCACGATCGCCGGTGTCGCCCTGGCCTGAACGTCCCGGAAGCGCTTCATGATCATTATTCGGCTGTCGCCGTGAATTGCAGGGAGCCGTAGGGGTGTTGGTGGATGTTTCGTCTTCGCCATCTAGCGGATTGGTTTTTTGATAGTTACGCCCGCTTGTCGTCCGGATGGCCAAGCTCGCAGAACCACCCGCCCAGATACTTCACCGATGGCGCCTTGGGATCCGGAATCTGCGTCTTCGCCTCGACCGCTGCGCGGAATGGCTCGGCGCTGTCTTGCGGGATGAACCCCAGATGGTTGGCGCCGCTGTTGTCGACCATTTTCAGCTTGTTGTCGGATATGCCGAACGAGATTGTGTGCCCGACGCGCGGCGCCGTCAGTGCTGCTTCGACCAGACGAACGCAGTCGGCGAAGGAAAGATACGACCACAGCATGCGTCGGTCGGCCGGTTCGGGAAAGGACGAGAAGATACGCAGGCAAGCCGTCTCAATGCCGAACTTGTCCCAGTAGAGCCGGCTCAGGCTTTCGACGAAATTCTTCGACACGCCGTAGAGGCTGTCGGGGCGCACCGGCGCATCGACGCCGATATGGGCTTCGACTTCATGATAGCCGATGGCATGCACCGAGGAAGCATAGATAACCCGCTTCACGCCGTGTTTCCGGGCGCCTTCGTAGATGTGGTAGGATCCGCGAATGCTGGAATCCAGGATCGTTTGCCATTCGCATTCAAGCGGCGCACCGCCGAAATGCACGATCGCGTCGCAGTCCTTGGTGGCCGCAAGTGTAGCCTCCATGTCGGCGAGATCGAAGACCGCTTCTTCCTCGTGAGGAGCAAGATCGCCGAACGGTTCGCGACCCGCCAGGCGGATCGTTTTTGCCAGCGGCACCAGCCCCTTTCGCAGTTCCGAGCCAAGCCGGCCGGCGGCGCCGGTGATCAGGATGCGTTCGTAATGCGGCATGGTCTACTCCACTTGCGCGACGGCGGCGTTGATCCGCGCGATCGCCTCGGCAAGCACCTCCTCGCTGGTGGCGGTGGAGATACGAAAATAAGGTGAAAGTCCGTAGGCAGTGCCCGGCACCGAGGCCACGCGGCCTTCGTTCAGAAGATAGGTCGCCACCGCCGTATCGTCCTCCAGCATGACGCCTTTTGGGGTCCTGCGGCCGATCAGGCTGGCGCAACCGATATAGGCATAGAAAGCTCCTTCCGGCGGCGGCAGCGTCAGGCCGTTGATGCGCCTTATGCCATCGACGACCAGGTTCCTGCGCGCCTCGAATGCATCGCGGAAACGAGCCACCTCGTCCTGCGGGCCATTCAGTGCGGCGACCGTCGCCGCCTGGGCAATCGAGCAGACCGAAGTGACCGACTGGCTCTGGATGATCGACATCGCCTTGACGAGTGGTGCCGGGCCGGCTGCATAACCGACACGCCAGCCGGTCATCGCATAGGCCTTGGCCACGCCGTTGACGATGAGGCTTCGGTCCTTGAGGTCAGGGCAGGCCTTGCCGAAGGATACGAATTCGCGGTTATCGAAGATGATGTGCTCATAGATCTCGTCCGACAGGATGAGCACCTGCGGATGCCTGGCAAGGACAGCGCCAAGCGCCTTGAGATCGTCGGCCGAGTAGACCGCTCCGGATGGATTGCCGGGCATGTTCAGGAACAGCCACTTGGTTCTCGGCCCGATCGCCTTTTCCAAGAGTTCGGGCGTCAGCCTGAAGCCGCCGCTTTCCCTGCATTCGACCGTGACGGGCGTGCCGCCTAGCAGCTTCACCATCTCAGGATAGGAGACGAAATAGGGCGCGGGCAGGATGGCCTCGTCGCCGGGTTCCAGCGTCGCCATCAGCGCGTTGAAGATGATCTGCTTGGCGCCGTTGGCCACGACGATGTCGTCGGCCGTGTAGTCCAGTCCGTTCTCGCGCCTGAACTTCCCGGCCACGGCCTCGCGCACTTCCGGCGAGCCGGCTGCGGCGGTGTAGAGGGTCTGGCCCGCTTTGGCGGCTGCATAGGCCGCTTCGATGATGTGGGCAGGCGTCGGAAAATCAGGTTCGCCAAGGCCAAGGTCGATGACGTCGACGCCTTTGACCCGTAGCGCCTTGGCCGCCTGCGAGGCGGCCATCGAAGCCGACGGCTTGACCACGGACAGGCGCGAGGAAATGTAGCTCATCGGCTTTTCTCCGAAATATAGCCCCTGGACACGTCCTGTGCCCGCGCCTCCGTACTGCGCCTGGAGGGATCGCCATAGCCGCCACCGCCAGGAAGTTCCAGCACCAGACGACGCCCTGCCGGAACGTGCTGCCAGCCCTTGGGGCGCATCAGCGTGCCATCGTCGAGCCTGACGATGCCGGCTATCCCGTCCTTGCCGCCATCGCGTCCCTTGGCCGGATGGTTGACCCGGTCGAACATGGCGGAAAAATCGAACTCGTGGCCTTCAGTGGCCGCGATTTCGAGGATCTGGCCGAGGCCGCCGCGAAATTCCCCGTCGCCCCCGGAATCGGGACGCAGTTCCTTGCGCCAGATGACGATCGGCCCGGTGTGCTCGGTCGCCTCGATCGGCATGGTATGGACACCGGACGGAAAGGCGGTGGCGGACAGCCCGTCCAACGTCGGGCGGGCCCCCATGCCGCCGGAATTGAACATCAGCACC
>NZ_RZPF01001270.1:0-775 GCF_004022735.1 Mesorhizobium sp. M7A.F.Ca.AU.001.01.1.1 | reverse complement strand
GCCATAGCGCACGGCCTCAACCGCGACCGCCTCAACCAGATCATATGGGCTGGACAAGGCAAGATATCCGATAGCTTCACGCCAGATGGCCTCTGGTGGACGCCGACCGATCTGGTGCACTACGAATACGATCCGGAAAAGGCGCGCAAGATCGTGGCTGATTCTGGCCTGAAGGGCACCACCATCAAGCTTGCGGCGCCAAGCGGCGATACGCTTCGACGCTTCGCCGAGCTTGCCAAGGAAGACCTTGACGCGATCGGCCTCAACATTGAGCTCGATCCGGTTCCGCAAAGCGACTACTACGCCAAGGCGGTTTCCGGCGAGATACGCTTCACGCCTATGCGCTGGACGCAACGGGCGGATCCCGATGGCCTTATCCACTACCTCTTCTCCAGCAAAGGCACCGCAAATTCCACGGGCTACAAGAATCCCGACGTGGACAAATGGATCGATGAGGCGCGGGTAATTTCCGACCAGGCTCGCCGCAAGGAACTGTACGAGAAGATCCAGCGTCAGATTTCTGCCGATCTGCCTTACATGCCCGTCGGCTTCAGCGTCGAATTCAACGCCATGCGCAACACCGTCAAGGGGTTTGCTCCGATGCCGGATGAAATCCCGCGGTTCCGTTATGTTTGGAAAACGCAGGCCTGATCGTCATGCTTTGCCGCGGCGTGGTGCGCCGCGGCTTCTGGCGCGGGTGGAACCTTATCCCGCCTGCAACCGGTGGAAAGGATTTGATCGCCATATGACCGCCGCCCATCAGATGCGCACCAAC
>NZ_RZPF01001269.1:0-777 GCF_004022735.1 Mesorhizobium sp. M7A.F.Ca.AU.001.01.1.1 | reverse complement strand
GCGTAGAGCACCGCGCGCTTATCGGAGTGTCGTCCATGGCCCTTACCAATACTGGTAGTGAGGCAGAACCCGTCGAACAATCGAGCCATTCGGAAGTCGAACAGCACAGCACCAAGGTTCTGATGCTGGGCGCGCTCGGTGTCGTCTATGGGGATATCGGCACCAGTCCGATCTACGCCTTTCGCGAGGCGCTGGTGGCATCTTCCGGCGGACAGGTGGCCGACCGCGGTGACATCCTCGGCGTTTTGTCGCTGATCATCTGGTCGCTGACCATCATCGTCACCATCAAATACATCATGTTCGTGCTGCGGGCGAACAACCGCGGCGAGGGCGGCGTGCTGTCGCTGATGGCGCTGGCGCGCGGCAGTTTCCCCAAGCGCTCGGCGCTGATGCTCGGCATCGGCATCGTCGGGGCGTCGCTTTTCTTCGGCGACGCCGTCATCACGCCGGCGATTTCGGTGCTGTCGGCGGTCGAAGGCATGAACGTCGTCACGCCGACCTTCCAGCCTTATGTCGTGCCGCTGACACTGGTCATTCTCGCCATAGTGTTCGCGGTGCAACGTTTCGGCACGGGCGGCGTGGGATTGGTCTTCGGTCCCGTGACGGCGGTGTGGTTCCTGGCGATCGGCCTTTCCGGCCTCAACCACATCATCGCCGATCCGGAAATCCTGTGGGCGATCAGCCCGCACTACATCGTCGCCTTCCTGATCAATTCGCCCGATGTCGCTTTCGTCACCATCGGCGCCATCTTCCTCGCGGTCACCGGCGCGGAAGCGC
>NZ_RZPF01001268.1:0-783 GCF_004022735.1 Mesorhizobium sp. M7A.F.Ca.AU.001.01.1.1 | reverse complement strand
ATTATGGCTGCGGGCGGCACCGCCATGGCGCTCAAGCGGCGGCCGACGGACGTTCAAATATCCGGCACCCACATTCCAGACACGCAGCAGCAGGCTTTGCCTCGCAAGCTGCGGCTGACGGCTGCCGGGGGGAAACGAAATAATGCCCAACAAAATGCTGATAGACGCCTCCCACCCGGAGGAAACACGCGTTGTCGTCATACGCGGTAACCGTATTGAAGAATTCGACTTTGAATCCCAGGACAAGAAGCAGCTCAAAGGAAACATCTACCTAGCCCGCGTAACGCGCGTAGAGCCCTCCCTTCAGGCAGCCTTTGTCGAATATGGCGGCAACCGTCACGGTTTTCTCGCCTTCAGTGAAATCCACCCCGATTACTACCAGATTCCGGTCGCCGATCGTCAGGCACTGCTGCGCGCGGAAGCGCAGGAGGCTGAGGACGAGGAGAACGAGGACGGCGACGGCGATGATCGCCAGAGCCGCGATCGCGGACGGCGCGGCCGCAGGCGCGGCGGCAAGCCCCGCGACCGGGGCGAGCACAAGCGCGATGCAGCCGATTCCGGCGAGGCGAGCGACGCTGCCGACGAGGCAGAAGAAGGTGCCGACGCTGGTGTCGAGGACATCTCGCACACGTCCGAGATCATTGAACATGCGGCTGATTCGTCCGAACATGCCGATGCGTCCGAGCATGGCGAGGATTCGGCCGAGCAGGACGAAGGCGAAATCCGCGAAGGCGGCCCGACGTCGATCGCCGCCTCGGTCGAGGCCGATGTGATTTCCGAAGC
>NZ_RZPF01001267.1:0-786 GCF_004022735.1 Mesorhizobium sp. M7A.F.Ca.AU.001.01.1.1 | reverse complement strand
ATCTTCTTCAACGTCGTGCCGACGCCGAAGGTTTCCGGCGTGGCGCCGTTCAGCGGCGAGACGTTGGGATCGACGACCTCGTCGTCCCAGTAGAACATGACGTCGTCGGCATTGAACGGCACGCCGTCCGACCACTTCGCGCCTTCGATGAGGTGCATGGTCAGCTTGTGGCCATCGCTCGACCAATCCCAGCTCCTGGCCAGGTTCGGCAGCGGCTCGGTGTCCTTGGCCTCGACCTGGAACAGCGGGGCGGTGCGCGTCAGGCATTCGGAGAGGCCGATGTCGATGCCGCCCCAGCCTTGCGTCTGACCGGCGCCGTAGTTCCAGCCTTCCGGCCGCCCTCCGATGACGTGGCGCATCGTATCGCCATAGACGCCGATGCCGTCTTGCATATTGCCCGTCTTGAAGACCAGCGGCTCCTTCGGCAGCCTGTCTCTCACCGGCGGAAGCTTGCCGGTCTTGACGTATTTCTCGGTGACCCAGTCGGGCTCGTGATATTCGGGAAGCGCCTTGAACTCCAGAATGGAGTCGCGCGCGACATAATTGATCTTGCCTTCGGCGGGAAACGGTGTCGGCGCCGGCGGAACCGTCGGCTCGGAAGCGTATGCACTGAGTGCCGAGACCGAGACGCTCAGCGCCAGTCCGGCAGCAAGGCCGATATTGCGTAAATTCCTCACTGTCTCTCTCTCCCTCTTGTTGGTCCGGAGCGTTTGCACCCGCTCCGCCTCTCCTCGAATTCAAACGGCTTCGTGGCAGTGGATCCGCCTCCCATGGATCCACCATCAC
>NZ_RZPF01001266.1:0-791 GCF_004022735.1 Mesorhizobium sp. M7A.F.Ca.AU.001.01.1.1 | reverse complement strand
GCCGGCGATGTCGCCGCCGACCTGGCTCAACGCCGCGAAACGCCGCCAATTGTCTGGCCAGTCGACGCCGGTCGCATTGCCATAGGGGCCGCCGGGACGGTCGAACAGATGCGGCGCATCGAGCACGAACAGTTCGAGCCCGGCGAGTTGGACGGAATGGACAGAGGCCTTGCCGCCCTGCAGCAAGGGGTATTGCAGAACCGCCCGCTTTTTCTTGAAGGCAGCCATGACGGTCGGAAAGCCGGGCATGAGCGTGCGCACGGTCACGCCCTTGGCCGCCAAGGCAATGGGCAGCGCGCCGGTCACGTCGGCAAGCCCACCGGTCTTGATGAGCGGGAAAATTTCCGGCGTGACCGACAGAACCTGCATGCGTCAGAGCCCCAGCTTGTCGATCATGTCCTGGGTGACCAGGCAGATGCCCTTTTCGGAAACGCGGAAGCGCTTGGCGTCGAGAATAGGATCTTCGCCGACCACCAGCCCTTCCGGTATCCTAACACCATGGTCGATGACCACGCGCTTCAACTTTGCGTTCCGGCCGACATGAACGTCGGGCAGCATGACGACTTCTTCGAGCGTCGAATAGGAATTGATGCGCGCGCCGGTGAAGATCAGGCTTTTTTTCAGCGAAGCCCCCGAGACGATGCAATCGCCCGAAACCAGCGAAGACACAGCCGAACCGCGGCGGCCATCCTCGTCATGCACGAACTTTGCCGGCGGCTTCAATTCGGCATAGGTCCAGATCGGCCAGTCGCGGTCGTAGAGGTCGAGTTCCGGCGTGATATCGGTCAGGT
>NZ_RZPF01001265.1:0-798 GCF_004022735.1 Mesorhizobium sp. M7A.F.Ca.AU.001.01.1.1 | reverse complement strand
ATGAAGGCCGCCGGCTGGAAGCCTTCTAGGCCTGGCGTATCGAAGTCGCTGGGCAGCACGAAGGCCGAGCCCATCGACACTTCATTGGCCGCGCCGCCACGATGAAGCAGCGCGGTCTTGCTGCCGCCGATGTTGAGGATACGGCGCTGGTCGGCGCCGAGACAGGCGACGAACGCCGCAGCCTGCGCCGACGCCTCCGCCAATGCCTTTGCCGGTCCGCCGAAAAGGCCGGGAATGAGCGGCGCATGCGCCTCGTAGGCCATGACGCCTTCGCAATGCAGCCGGGCCGGCAACGCGCTCAACGCCTTCGACAAGGCCGCGGGATCAGCAAAGCCGCCGCGATGCAGCCCGACATCGATCTCGAAAGCGATGCGCAGGCCGATGCCGAGTTCGTCAGCGAGAGCACCGTATTCCGCCAGTCTCTCCTCGCTGTCGATCAGCCAGCAGACACGCGACCAGTCGGCATCACCCTTCACCAGCGCAGCCCTTGCCGCACCGATCGGCATCGGCTTGCCGTAGAGCAGATCGGCATCCGGAAACGCCTTCAGCACCGCCTCGCTGATCGGCGGGTGGAAGGTCATGAAGCGCTCATGGCGAAGCGCCTTGCCTATATGCGCAAGCAGCGGCAGGCAGGCGAGCGATTTGTCGACCAGCCGCACGGCCAGGCCGGGATCCAGCCTCCCTTTTACCAGGGCAATGTTTCCGTCCAGCCGATCGCGGTCGAGCAGCAGGCAGGGTCGGAAGATGCCGGCGGTCTTCAGCGCCTCCGAGAGGGTGGAACAATAGGTGCTCATCATT
>NZ_RZPF01001264.1:0-798 GCF_004022735.1 Mesorhizobium sp. M7A.F.Ca.AU.001.01.1.1 | reverse complement strand
GCCGACCGTCAGCGTGCGCGCCACCTTGCCCGACGGCGTGCAGTCCAACGACGTCGTCACCAAGATGTACAACGACATGAAGGACCTGCGTGCGGGTCTGGCGCCCGGTTACAAGATCGAAATCCAGGGCGGTGCGGAGGATTCGGCGGAAAGCCAGGCTTCGATCGCCGCCAAGGCACCGATCATGCTGGCCGTCATTGTCGTGCTTTTGATGATCCAGCTGCAGAACTTCGGCAAGGCGATGCTGGTGCTGGCGACCGGTCCGCTTGGCATTATCGGTGCTGCCGCGGCACTCCTGATCAGCGGTGCGCCGTTCGGCTTCGTCGCCATTCTCGGCGTCATCGCGCTGCTCGGCATCATCATGCGCAACTCGATCATCCTGGTCGACCAGATCGACCAGGACATCGCCGCGGGCATGGACCGCTACGAGGCCATCATCGGTTCGGCCGTTCGCCGTTTCCGGCCGATCACGCTGACGGCGCTGACGGCGGTGCTGGCGCTGATCCCGATCTCGCGCGGCGTCTTCTGGGGTCCGCTCGCCTACGCCATGATGGGCGGCATCCTGGTTGCCACGGTGCTGACCATCCTGGTCCTGCCGGCCGGTTACGCCCTGTTCTTCGGCCGGGAGCCGAAAAAGCGCGGGGCGGAGGGACGGACGGACGATCTGGAACTGAGCCAGGAAGCCGAAAAGCCGCAATTGGCGCTGGCCGCCGAATAGATCGATCACGCCAGTCGAAAAGGATCGGGCGCGCCGAAGCGCGCCCGATCCTTTTTATTTTTATGAGGTCAGATGACGAA
>NZ_RZPF01001263.1:0-804 GCF_004022735.1 Mesorhizobium sp. M7A.F.Ca.AU.001.01.1.1 | reverse complement strand
ATCATCGGCCGCAGCGGCGCCGGCAAATCGACGCTGATCCGCTGCCTGAACGGGCTGGAACGGCCTGACTCCGGCGAGGTGTTCATCGAGGGCCGCGAGATCAGCCGGCTCGGCGAGCGCGACCTGCAGCCGCTGCGGCGGCGCATCGGCATGATCTTCCAGCATTTCAACCTGCTGTCGGCCAAGACCGTCGAGGACAATGTGGCGCTGCCGCTGAAGATCGAGGGCCGGCCGAAAGCCGAGAGGCTGAAGCGCGCCGCCGAACTGCTCGATCTTGTCGGCCTGTCGGAGAAAGCCAAGGCCTATCCGGCGTCGCTGTCGGGCGGCCAGAAGCAACGGGTCGGCATCGCCAGGGCGCTTGCCGCGCGCCCGGCGCTGCTCCTGTCGGACGAAGCCACCTCGGCGCTCGATCCGGAGACGACGCGCTCCATCCTCGCACTGCTCAAGGACATCAACCGGCAGCTTGGCCTGACCATCCTTTTGATCACCCATGAGATGGAGGTGATCCGTTCCATCGCCGACCGCGTGGCGTTGATCGACGCCGGACGCATCGTCGAGCAAGGGCCGGTCTGGTCGGTGTTTGCCGACCCACGCTCCGAGATCACACGCAGCCTGCTCGGCGCCATCAGGCCGCAGCTGCCGGCCGAGCTGGCAGCGCGGCTGCTGCCGGCGGCCGGTGCGGAAACCATCCTGCGCGTCGACGTGGCCGGCGAGGCGGCAAGCGGCCCGCTGCTGTCCGACCTTGCGATTGCGGTTCCGGGCGCCTTCCGCCTCGTCCATGGCGGCATCGACCATATCCAGCAG
>NZ_RZPF01001262.1:0-804 GCF_004022735.1 Mesorhizobium sp. M7A.F.Ca.AU.001.01.1.1 | reverse complement strand
GGCCGATGGAATCGCAGGATGCGGCGACCGGACTGATCGCCATCGGCGACGGTCGCGAGGTGAAGATCGCGCAGGATCTTGCGGCGCTGGGCTGCTCCTCGGTGCTGGTGACGCGGCGCAGCGATGTCGCTCCAGCCGACAGGCTGGTGGTGATCTCGATTCCCGCGCTCGGCAACGCCATCGCTGATGCCATACTGGAGATCATCGCCATCCAGCTCATTGTCGGCGACATGCAGGACGCGGCCGGCCTCACCGATATCGTGTTCCGCTACCGCCAGACCGATACCAAGCTGAAGCCGTGGTCGCCGACCGAAGTCTGACGTCCTTGTCCGGACATCGCGGAAATTGCCAAACCGGTCAGCAATGAGGCATTGAGGACAGGATATGGCTTTCGAGTCGGGGCAGCGAATGCGCTTTCGCCGACCGGAGACAGGATTTCAGGCAAAGGTCGAACGGCTGAGATGGCGGCTGCGGAAATCCCCAATCTGACCGACAGCGCCCGGGCGGTGCTGCGCCTGCTTGCCTCGCACGGGCCGGTGACGCGGCCAAAGCTCGGCGCCATGCTCGACCTGTCGAAGCCTACCATGTCGGCGGCGGTGTCGGAGCTGAGCGCGCTCGGCCTCGTCGCCTCGCGTGGGATTGAGCGCGGCGCCATTGGCCGCACGGCGACGATCTACGGCATCGGTCCAGGTGCCGGCTATCGCTTCCGGGATGGGTTCTTCCGCCGACGCCAGCTTCTGCGCATCCATCGAATAGGCGACGGCGGAAGAACCCATCCCGGAAGCGATAGCCGGCGACGCCGAC
>NZ_RZPF01001261.1:0-804 GCF_004022735.1 Mesorhizobium sp. M7A.F.Ca.AU.001.01.1.1 | reverse complement strand
CCCATAGATGGTGTCGAGCGACTTCGGGAAGGACGACGCCAGCCGCCATGTCACCTTGGGATTGGACTGGGCGATTGCAGGCGCCGCCAGCGTGGCCGCCGCCGCCGCGGCACCGACGCCGGTGACACCGGCCTTGCGAATGAATGAACGACGATCCATGAAGTTCCTCCCTTTTGGATCAACAGGCCGACGTCAGAAAATCCTCGGTTTCCGTGTCGGTTCGTTCGAGACAATACACAGGCAAGAAGTCGAGTCCAGCAGGCCGGCCCCATTTGACGGCGAAGCCCGGCTGCACTGCAACTATAGTCTAACAGGCCGTTTCGTGGCCCATGCGACACGCCGAAACTTGGCATGGAAAAATAACGTGGGATCGCCTATTTTGAAGGCAGGTATCCCTTGCCCAAATGGAACACAGAGCCCAAATGCATCAGCCGCTCGTCGCCATATCGACCGACGTCCGTCAGTTCGACAACTACACCTGGCACGCCGCCCCACAACAATATCTGGAAGCGGCGATCACCGGCGCCGGCGTGTTCCCGGTGCTGGTGCCATCGTTCGGCGACCGGCTCGATTTCGACGAACTCCTGTCGTCGGTCGACGGCGTCATGGTCACCGGCTCGAAATCCAATGTGCATCCCTCGCTCTATGGCGGCGACGCCAGTGAAGCCAATGGCCCCTATGATCCGGCGCGCGACGCCACGACGCTGCCGCTGATCCGCCGGGCGATCGAACGCGGCGTGCCGCTGCTCGCCATCTGCCGCGGCATCCAGGAACTGAACGTGGCGTCGCGCGCCGGATCATAGG
>NZ_RZPF01000125.1:0-11384 GCF_004022735.1 Mesorhizobium sp. M7A.F.Ca.AU.001.01.1.1 | reverse complement strand
CCAGCAGGCTTTGCTGGTGGCCAATGAGACCGCGGCGATCGAGGATATGCTTATTAGCCTGGACCTGACCGTTGATCATGTCGTCGATGGCGGCCAACTGGGAAGTGGTCGCGTCCGGCTTGTCGAACTTCATCTCCGGGGCTATTTGCTTGGCCATCGCGAGAATCTGCGCGACCTCGCCTTTGGTCGCCTCGCTCGACCGCCACCAAGCTTCCGATTTGCTATTGATCAGATCGAGGACCGTATTGACGATGGCGATCTCCCGCGCCTCGCCCTCGAGCAGATCCTTGTTGTCCTTCATGATCGCGGCCGTACCCTTGCGGATATCGGACTCGAGCGACGTCTCATCGTTGATGTTCTGAAGATCGAAAAGAAGGCCCTGCGCAGTCTTCCTAGACGCCTTCAGCGAAGCTTCGTACAATTCGAGTGCATCAGCAGATTGCTGGCCAGCGCGATTGATCTCGGCCTCGACGTTGATGCTTCCAACGCCGGAGGAAAGAGTCGTCTTCAGTTGTGATGCCTGATTGTTTACCCTGTTGAGGGCCAACTGGAGTTTGGCAGCCTCGCTGACGGCAACGGTCAGTTTGGAAATCTGATCGTCGTCGATGAACTTGGCTTCCGGAAGAGCCCGCAACTCCCTGTTGATACCCGAGAGTTGGACCTCACCGACGCCGACGCGCTTAATGAGGTTGTTGATGCCGGCGGTCGCGCTTCCGAAGAGATCGGCAAATTTGCTGTTGCCGGCCAATGCAGGATTGAGTGTCGGGTCGAAAATGCGGATGAGGACGTTCTCGATCGTTCCAGCTTGTGTCTTCAAACCCGCAGTGAACAGGTCGATCTGGTTTTTCTTCTCGTCGAGTTGACCCTTCAGTTCGTCGGTATGGAGGCTATCCTGGGCAATCTGGCCTTGACCGCCTCCGGCATTCGCAATGTCGCCCAAAACATCCTTCAGCGCCTTCTTCGTATTCTCGGCCTGCTGTGCAGCCTCGGCCGAGCGAATGCCGAGCAATGTCGTGAGCGCAATGGCACCGGTGAAGGCAACACCCCATGGGCCGCCAAGGAAGCCCACCAGGCTGGCGGCGCCGGTCTTCAGGAGGCCGAACGACTGCCGGAGTACGCTGGTGCCTCTGACGGCCGAAGCGAGCGACTGTGAGGTGTCCTCAAGGCCCTGCCTCAGACCGCCCAGCGCGGCTTCGGCGCCACGGACCTCGGCAGCTTTGCCGATGCCGCCGACTTCGCCGATCGCCGCGCGCGCGCGTCCGAGGCGCTGCGTCTGGTCAAACTCCTCAGTGAGGAGTTTTGCGGTCTGCTTTGAAGCTGTCTGCGCGATCGCCTGGAATTTGGCTTTCTGCTCGGCCGCCTTTGCTTCCGCGTCGCCGATTTTTGCAGCAAGCGCGATGCGCTGTGTGCCGACGGCATCCTCAAGCTGCGCAGCCTTCGTCGTCTCGGCGATCTGCGCCTGACGGATCTTCGTGATGTCTTTTTCCGCCTCTTTCACCGCGCCGATGTTCGCGACGTTGAGCGTCTGTTGCCCCTTGGCCGCAGTCAGGCGCGTCTCAGCCTTCTGCAATTCATTTGTCAGAGTGGTCTGACGGGCGAGGCTGTCCTCGATCTTGCTCTGGGTCTCGACAATCTTGTTGGCGGAAGCGATCGTCGACTTCGACGATTTTACCTCAACGGCGTTGGCGGCAGACACGGCATCGCGCAGCCGCGTCGTGGTTGCAAGGCGATCCTCACGAATTTTGTTGAGCTTCGCCTCTTCGCGCTGCAGGATCTTGACGTCGGATTTCGAAGCAAATTCGATGTTGTCGCGGCCCTTCAGGCTGCCGAGCGCCCGCGTGCCGCGGTCGAGCTCCTGCGCAAGATCGTGTTGCGCTTTGGTCAGCTTCTGCACCTGGTCGCGTGCATCCGCAGCGCGTCGGCTTACCTCGCCAAAGGTGGAGTCGACAGCCTTGCCGATACCCCTGCCAGCGAGCCGGCCTGCGAACGCCGAGCCCAGCGCCAGGCCGAGCGCCACCGCGCTGCCGGCGACCTTGTCGATGTTGTTGGCAAAGCCGAGAATGCCGCCAGAGACGATGCGGGTCAGACCATAGGTCTTGTCCAGCGTACCGATGTAGGCGGTCAGTTGATTGTCGGCCTTGATAAGCGACTGATCGATCGTGAGGATCGACTTGCTGAACTGCTGGTCGATTCCGCCCTTGATCTTCTCCAATGCGCCGAGAACCCTGTCGGCCGTCAACTCGCCGGCGATGCTCATCTGGCGGAGTTTGCCAATCGTGACGTCGAGGCCCTTTGCCAAAGCCAAGCCGAGTGGGGTTTCGAGAACAGCGCGGAGCTCTTCACCGCCAAGCCGGTTCGATGCAATAGCCTGCGAGAACTGGATGGCGGCCGATGCCGCTTCCTGCGCCGTGGCGCCGCCGAGCGCAAGCGCCTTCTGAATGGTCTGGACATAGTCCAAAACATCCGAGTTCGACTTGGTCGGGGCTGCCTTGGCAAGACGGGAATAAAGAACAGCAGTCGACTGCAGCGACGAGCGACTGTTGTCGGCCGCCGCCTGAACCGCCGCCAATTGTCCGGCGAGATCAGCCGCGTCGTCAGAGACAACGCGAATCTGGTTGGTGAGATTGTTGTAGGTGTCCGCGTAGCGCAGGACCAGGTTCGACGACAGCGCAGCGGTCAAGCCACCAAAGACGGCGGTCGTGGCCAGCATGGTGCCGCGAAGCAGGCCGACGCGATCGTTGACGCGCTCGAAGGCGCGCGAGACGGCGATCAGGCCATAGGGCTTGATGCCCGAAGATGCGGAAGTCTTGGCAAAACGCGCAACGGAAGCCTGGGCAAGCCCCGCCTCCTTGCGGATGTTGCTGGCGCCGCGGGCAGTGATCTTGTCCGCGAGCGCCCAGCCGGAGGCATACTGCCCCACATCCATGGTGAGCGAGGCGTAGAGCGAACCGATTGGTGTTGCCATTGCCTGCTCACTTTTTCTTCTTGTTTTTCTTCAACTGTTCCACGTAGGCTCGCATCTTCCGATGCATCTGATCCGCCGTCTGAAGCTTCTGCGGCTCTTTCCAGAGTTCCGATGGCTTCTGCGGAATCTTTCTCATGCGGCTGACCGCCTCGCGTTGCCACGCGACTTCCATCTGGCCCTGGTGCGCCGGGCCAATCCAAGTCGTCACCTCAAATGGAGTGAGGTCGAAGAATTGGTGGGGGAACATACCCGCCCGGTAGGCGTGCTTCTGCAGTTCCCCGAGAAACTCACCGGGCTCTATGCGTTTCCCGAGTCGTCATCCGTGACTTCTAGGTTCTTGACCGATTCGAGATAGTCGAGGTGGTCTTCGAACTTCCGACCGTGCATGGAGATGAACAGCGCATCGAGAATGGTTTGAACGAGCTCGATCATCGGGCAGTCCAGTTCGTCATACTTGATGCGAATTGACTTGCCGTCTTTCTTCCCGCCGATGGCGACACATTCCCTGATGTAGGTGGTGTCGAAACGGTTCAGCCGCGGGACAACATCGGCGAACCAGTTATCGCCGAACTTGCCTTGAAGATGGTCACAATCGGTATTTGTGAACCGAAAGTAGACCCCTTCCCCCGCTTGAGGGAAGGGTAGATCAGCGCGCATGCGCGGTGTGGTCGTCATAAAGTCAGTTCTCCAATTATGCGACGGATTCGTCGATCTGACCCGAGACGCGGATCGTCACTTCGAAGTTGATCGGATCTTCGCCTGTGAAGGTGAAGTCGCCGCCGGAGACGTAGCCGAAGCCAGTCAGCTTGTAGGCGAAGCCGGCGTTGGTCATGTCGATTTCCCAGTTGAACGTGGTTCCCGCGTTCAGCTTGGACTCGAGTCCGGCGGTGCCGTTCAGTGTGGCGTCGGCGGGATTGTAGTGGCAGGTGATCTTGATCTCACCCGGATCCTTGAAGCCTGGCCGGAACTCGCGGAAGCCGCCAGTCGAGGCCAGGTGGGTGAAGTCGACTTCCTCGACCGAACGGCCGGAAAGATTGATTGCAGTGACGTTGACGACGGGGGTGAAAACCTCCGGCGACTCGCCGTCGCCGACCTTGAAAACGGTTCCAAGGCCGACTTTACCAGTCGATGCTACCATGACAATTTCTCCTATGGTCAGCGGTTACCTGCGGCAGGCTTTCCGAGCCGCCGCGGCGTCCTCGGGAACCAGTGTGTTGATCCGGCACTTCCGGCATTGCCAGACCGGATATCCGCTCCACTTTCTTTCGATCATGGAGCAGGATGGGGTGGCCGAAACGACTGAGGCCGCCTTGGGGGCGGCCTCTTGTTCGGCAATCTGTTCGACCGCCAATGGCGCGTCTTCTTCGATCGGATCCGGCTTCTTGGCCGCCCGTCGGATGTAAACGCCACGCGGCATTTTCAGCCTCTTTTGTGTGAGTTACTTCTTCCGCGTGCGGAACGCCGCCGTGGAAATTCGGAGCCAAGCGCGCTCGCCGAGAACCTTCAGCACATTGCCTTTTTGGGAGTCGAATGCCGGGCGGAAGAATGGGTGCGGGCGGGCGCCTGGGTGACTGAAGCCGCCTTTGAAGCGGGGCTGGAAGTGCGGCGCTGTGCCAAATTCAACCAGATGCGCGATATACCGCGCGCGCTTAGCAAATGTGACCCACCAAACCCTGACCTTGGCGGTCCCCTTGATCTTGACGGACACGACGCCCTGGTCGAGATGTCCCCCTTTGGGGGCGCCGGTCGGCTGGGGGAAGAATGCCGAATGCTTGCCGGCATAGTTGCGGACCGAGACGGCGTTCTTCTCCGTCTCCTTGCGCATCGGCTCCAAAGCCGCCTCAAGGTCGACGTCCATCGCGCGGCCATCATAGACGCGACCAAGCTGCTGGATGCTGCTCCGGAGTTGAGTGTCCCCAGTCAGTTTGAAACCCTTGGCCATGACAGCCTCTTACGATCGCCAGCGGATGAAGAAGTCCAATGTGCGCCGGTAGGTCGCGCGATCATCCGAGTAATCGGTCCGATCGAGATCGGCGAATTGGGTGGCGACCCCAGTGAATGCGCCAATCGTGGCATTCACATTGTCCTGCAAGGCGGTCATCACCGCATCGCCCAGTGACATGACCTCTTCCGGCGTCGCGGCCATGCATTCGATGGTGACCCGGTTCCGGAAATACTTTCCTGCCCCCGTTAGCATGTGCTCGTCGTAGCCGCTGGCGATGTTGACCACTAGGCAGGGCATTGTCGCGCCTTGTGGCAGGTCAATGGGATAGATGCGCACCGCGGTCGTCTTCGTAGTAACCGCCGATGTCGCCTTAAGTTTGGTGATGGCGATCGAGAGCGCGCTCACTTCTGCCGCACTTTCAATTTCACAGTTTGGTCATGAGTCCGGCCGCCAGCAGTGACGATGCGGTTCAGTAGTTGATAGGCGACATCCGCAACGCCGGCCGACAGCCAGACCGTGGTTGTTGTGTCCGTGAGCGACCTTGTCCCAAGCGTGAGGCCTGAGCCCACCGGAATGGTCCATGTCGACGACGTGATCGTGTCTCCCGCGAGCCGGTCAGTCCAGTCAAGGACATAGTCCAGAACCTCGTCCGGATCTTTCGGATCCCAAGTGAGCGCCATGGCAGTGTCCTCTTACTCGGGAACGAATGCGACGCGGGTTTCGGCGGCGACTGTAGCGGTTCGAACTTCGGCAGGAATCGCAGCAACACGAGTCTCGGCCGCGACGTACGCGATCCTTGCCGGATCGGTCGGGCTTACAATGACTGTCGTGCCGCGTCCCCAGTATCGATCGCCGAAGAAGCGGAGTCCCCAGAAGCGGCGACCGAACATCTTACGTGGCGTCCAGAGTCACCGTAGGCCGATTGCCGTCTGAATCGGCGCTCGTGACAACGATGCGGTTCTTGCTGCCGTCGGCGCTCTTGTACTTCGGCGACGAGGTGTCGAGATTGACGCCGACGCCATAGAGGGCAGCGCGAGACAGCCGCAGGAAGTCCTGCACTGTTTCAGCATTCTCGAACGAAGACGCCAGGAGCGCAGCGGCATTGGCAGAGGCTGTCGGAATGGTGAGTGCGGCGATCGCCGCCAAGACTGCGTCATCCGCAGATGCAAGTTCCGCCGTCATCTCGGCATGGGTCGGGCCATCATAGTCCGCGAGCGCGGTGTCAACCTCTGCGTTGACTTGCGCAGCCGACACGTTGTTGAGCGCCGCGATGTCGCTTTGAATTGCGGTCGCTGCGGCAATGATCAATGATTGGTCGGCAGGATCGCTCGGCAGATTGTCGGTCTTTGCCTTGACTAGGGCGACCTGTGTCAAGACCGCATCATCAGCGGTTCCAAGTGCCGTCGCCAACTCGGCATTTGTAGGAAGGTCATCGACGCTTGCCTGCGAAGCGCGAGCATCGAGAATGAGGTCGAGCCGGCCGCCGTTCGCCCAATCGGTCTGCAGTTCGTTGGTGTCGGCCAGGATTGCCGCAACCTCGGTATCAAGGAAGTCATCGATCGCATCGACCTTGCCAGAGACCGTGGAGAGCGCTGAGGCTGTTGCTAATCCAGATTGGATTTCCGTCACCGCATCCGCTGCGAGGGCCGCCGCCGTCACGCTGTTCGCCGCAAGGCCGTTGACCAGCGTCACCGCAGCGATGGTGCGGGTCTGCACCTCGTCGGCGATCTCGCCGGCTGTTGGCGCGCTGCCGCCTGTTGGTGCCTGTTCCAGTGCGTTGGCGGTGAAGCGGAAGGTGCCGCCGTCGTCCTCGACCGTGTCGTCGAGCTTGTCGGTGCTCACCTTGATGGCATCGACAACAGTGTCGACCGTCGCCAAGTTGGTGATGATGGTGCCGATCTCGGTGTCGATGTAGCCGGCAACGACCGCGAGGTTTGCGGCGGTTGCGAGCGGCGATACAGCGGCGTCCAGTTCTGCCTTGGTTGGGGCGTCGTAGTCGGCCAATGCCGAATCGACCTCCGCATTGACCTGTGCGGCCGAAAGGTTGTTCAGCGCAGCGATGGATGCCGCCGTGGCAAGGCCAGCCTGGAGTTCGGTGGTGACATCGGCCGCAATCTTGGCCGCCGTAATGGCATCAGCCGCGAAGCTGCCCGCCGTGATGCCGCCAGATGCGACACTGGCGACAGAGCCGCCCACATTTCCGGTGACAGAGCCCACAGCGCCAGTGACGGAACCGACTGCTCCGGTAACGCTGGCAATGGTGACATCGCTGGCCACCTTGGCATCGGTGATCGCATCGGCGGCTATCGCAGTGGCGGTCAGCACGGCGGCAGCCATGGCGCCGACGCTGGCGTCTATGCGGCCCGAGACAAGGGCGGCGGGCAGAACGGCTTTGACGGCAGCAACGTCCGCGCTGACAGATGCGCCTGCCGGGGCACCAATACGCGCATAAGCGTCCCCGGTCATCGCGGGAGCGGTTGCGCCTTTCCAGTTGACGACATTGGTATCGACGCGACCATTCCCATCCTGGTTGATCTGCCCAGCGCCGGTGCCGCGCGTGTAGAGACCGCCAGCGGCTTCTGCCGCGGCATTCGGTAGTGCGGTCAGGCCGGCGCGAACGCTGTCCTGCGGGTCGATCGCGACCAGTTGCACATCACAACTCGCCTGCACCATGCCGGTGGCGCCCTTGAGCACAATGGCGACACTGTCGGCCCCGGTGGCGAAAGCCGCATCCGGCACGTCGAGCCGGTAGATGCCTGGCATGTTGGCAGCGTCGACTTCCTTGAACCCGCCAGACGACCATGCGGTGTTGGCGGCGGCCAGCGTAGCCAGCGTGATCGAAACCGCCGTGTTCTGGTTGCGCACGTAGTAGGCGACGAGGCTCGCCGTGTTGAAGACAAGCCCGGTCTTGCGCCCGCCGGTGGTCGACGTCGAATCCAGGATGTCGAAATAGATCGACTGACTGGTGGCGCCTTTTTTGACAGTTCGCATTGAACGTTTGCCCTTAACCTCAGCCGATGACCAGGCTGACGGCCGCCCAGCCGTTCGCCGTAGTGGTCGGGGCTAGATTGGTCGTAAATGTGCCCGCAGTCGTTTCGCCGGAGTTGCGGCTTCGGTAAGCCACGCCAAGACGGTTGCCGGTCGCGGTCGCGGGCGTCGTCAATGTCCCGACAGATGCAGCCATAGAGTCGCCGGCAACATTGTTGGCGGAAACTGCTGACGCAACCGCAACGCCCATCTGAAGATCAGCGGTGGCGACCGATACCGCCATGTTCCCGACATTTGTATTCGCTACAAGATTGCTCTGGAACGCGGTGTCATTATCGACAACGTCGCATCCCCCAGATCGACGAAACGCCATGATGTGGACAGACATGCGCTGCGATGTCGCCTGCGTCCACGTTGTCGACGCACCAGCGTCCCCGCTTTGCGCGACGCGCTTGTAGACGCTGGTGCTCTGTGTCGTGGTGCCGTTTTCGGTGCAAGAGACAGTCGAAACCAGTGTCCATCCGGCAGCAGGCGTCAATGCCGCCCTATGCATCACCGCTGCGATCAGGAGATCGCCTGTCGCAACACTGGCCGGGATCGTCTGGTTCTGGCTTGTCGCGGTTACATAGACCGTGCTTGATGCGGCGACAAAGGCAACCGGTTCCAGCACAAATTGATAAGACCCATCCATCGACCATTGCCGCATGCCGAGGATCGACATCACCAGATCCTTGCTTGGTCGGCCGGTTTGATCCCGGAGGTGAATGTCTGGATGTCAACGGGCATGGTTACCTACGCGACAATGGTCAGTGTAATCGACGGGAGACTCGCGTTTCCGCTCGAGTCAGTGACCTTGAAGGTGACTGGATAGTCGCCGGCCGTTGTTGGTGTTCCGGAAATCAGACCTGTCGAGGACGAGAGGCTGAGACCTGTAGACAGTGATCCGGCAGAGACAGAGTAGACCTTCGTGCCACTTCCGCCGGCACACGAGATACTGAAGCCTGCGAATACGACGTTTGCCTGCCCGTCGGGGATGGCCTCAGTGATCGCGATCGACAGCGGTGCCGGCCCAATGACCGAATCCTGCACCGTGCACTCGATGATGCAGTCCCGCTGGAACTGCCCATCCGGCAGCGGCGCCTTGATGTCGAAATTCATCCCGTTGTGGACGATCCTCATCGTCGTATCGAGGCCGACGACTTCCTCATACCTTGTCCGAAAGCGCCAAACCTCTTCTGAGTATCGCTGCTTGGTCGCCGGGTCGAAGTGTTCTCGGCCGCGGCGGACTTCCACTTCACAAAGAGGCGATCGCCAGGTCTGCCAGACCATGTTTGGCGCGTTCAGACTGTCGACGCCGACCTGAACCTTGCGCTGGATCTCGATCTGGTTACGAAGGACTGAGCCGCGCATGCGTTAGTCCTCATTAAAGCTGTCATACGAGTTGCTAATTTTTAGCGCAGCGCGCAGGTCATCCATGGCGAACAGTACGTTTCGGCTGATCAGCGTCTTGTTCTGCTCAAGGATGGTCGCTTCTGTGTTTTCGAAGTAGTGGCCGGCCAAGAACTTGACCATCCTCTTGACCTTGCCGTTGTGCTCAGCGTAGCCGGCCGTATAGGTGACCGACACCGCGCGCGGCGCAGCAGTGACAGACGGCCAGGCGCTGACCGGATGGACCTCAGGAACAAGCATGCCGCTCTTGACGACATAGTCCGCGGAGTCGACGACGTTGTCCGGACTGCTTCCGTCCTCAATCATGATCGCGCCAAGGCTGATCAACGGAGGATATGGGAGCAAGATCGGAAGCGGCTTGCCGCACTCGTCATTCCCTGGGAATTTCGTCATGTAGCGCTTGTAGGTCGTGGTGAGCAGCGTCCTGTTCAGTTCACCGCCAATGCCGTGCAACTTATCAACAACGTCTTCGAGGATTTCTCCGAGCAAAGTGTCGTGCGCCGCGATGGTCGACGAGATGCGGAGATGCCGCTTGAGTTCCGCGACGGACACGATGTCGGTTGCCTCATCCGTCGGAGGCGTGACGATCTCAATGTCGAGCATGGATGTTCACCTGGTCTTGTAGCCAGGGCCACGGCCGGCCGGCTGCATGTCGCGAACGACACGATCGACTTCCTTGCCCTTTGGGCGCGTCACCGGCTTCGGCTTAAGCCCCTTCTTGGACACAGGTTTCTCGAGCGGTGCCGTGTAACGGATCATGAAAACCTCGCCTTCGCGATGGTCAGGAGGGATTTCATGGTCACCGTCAGTCGCTCGGGCTTGTGGAGGCGTTGGTTAGCGTGCCGGTTGGCGTGAGTACTCCACCGGTGCCCTTGTTCGTGCCGAATGTCGCTGCATCTCCGCTCAGGAAAACAGCCGGGGCTGTCCCGGTCGGAGTCGAGCCGTCCGCGCCTAAGTCAACAGGCTTCCCCGCGCTCATGAACTTCGCGCGAACCTCGGAATCACTGAAGTCAACGAACTGCCCAGGTGCCCACCAGAACTCGGCCATTCCGCCCGAATAGAAGGTCGCGTTCTCCAGGATGTCTGGTAACGCGAAACTCAATCCACCAAAACCGGGCATGAACTGATCGCCGAAGTCCTGAACAGAGCCAGTCTTGTCGATGCCATTGATGAAGAGCTTGATGATCTTCTCGCCCTCCAGATGATTCGCATCAAACATGCCGGCAACCCATTGCCACGCGCCGTTAACAATCGATCCCGGCACACCATCGGCATTCAATCTGAAGAGTCCACCGACGAACGACGCCATCTCATTGCCAACGCCCGATGGCAGAAAATCAGGTGGCCCGCTGCCCGATCCACCAAACCACTCGGTGTTAAAGTTGGTAGTGTCGGGGATGAAGATCGCGCGATTCTGATGCCAATCATCAGGGTTCAACCAGACGCTGAACGAACCAACATAACTGTCCACCACACCGGCCAATGATTCGGCAATCAGATTTTGGGTGCTGCCGTCGAAATGGACAGCGCCCACAGTCGCTCCACCACCCCCGCCCGCGCCTATATTCGCCGCGACCTGCGCCAGCGACAGTCCGCTACCGGCCAGCATGTCAGGCGGTCCGTCCATAGAGGCGGAATATGTCCGCCGAGAAAGCCATGAGCGTCAGCAAAACAAACTGCGCCGCAGTTGAAAGCTGATCGTCCGGCTCACCGATCGTTACGCCCGATGCCGTGAGCGTTACCTGGCCGGCGCCGCCTTGGCTGATGCCACAGATGAAATCCGATGGCAGACCAGCCGGGACAGTCAGAGTGACCGCCGAAGCGGCCGTGAAATCGAGAATCTTGCCGTGGTGATCTTTCGTGAGCGCATAGGCAGTTGCGCTGACCACTTCGATCTGCGGCGTTGCGAGTAACCCGACCTGATCCAGAGGCACCCGCTCTCCGTCGTCCCCATTGGGGCGGAAGGTTCTCACGAAATCAGTCATGATTTTTACCTCTGAGCGACCACATGGCCGCATCGACAAAATGCTCGCGAAG
>NZ_RZPF01001260.1:0-806 GCF_004022735.1 Mesorhizobium sp. M7A.F.Ca.AU.001.01.1.1 | reverse complement strand
TTGGCGCCTGCACCGAGAACGCGCTTGATGTCGGCCTCGTCGGCCTCGTGGCCGCCAAGATTGATGGTGGCGGAGAAGGCTTCGCTCTTCAGCCGGCCGGCCGTCATGTTGACGATCAGCGAATCAACCGTCAGCCCGGCCATGCGCTCGGCTGCGTCGACGGAAAGGCGGATGGCATGCTCCGCCCTGTCGAGATCGACCACGACACCCGACTTCACGCCTTGCGACTTCTGATGGCCGATGCCGATCACCTGGATCCGGTGCGAACGGCCGCGCAGCAGCTTGCCGTCATCGCACGGCTTGAGCTTGGCCACCATGCAGCAGACCTTGCTCGAACCGACATCCAGCACCGTCAGGGTGCCAGACCGGCGCGACGCGGCATCGCCAGGACTGCCAAGCCAGCTCATATCTTCGTCTCCGGCTTGCGCTTCAGGCTCTTGGGTTTCTCGTTGAGGGCGGCTTCGCGCTGCGTCGCCGCTTCCGCCGTCAACTGGACGACCAGCCGGTCCGTCAGGCGCATGTCGACGGCGGCGATGTCGCGCGACAGCAAACCGTTGTCATGATCCATCTTCACGAGTTCGGCGAGCGCCTGATCCTCGTCGTCCTCGGGAAGCTTGATGGTGATGCCATTGTCCAGCTTCAGGTCCCAGCGCCGTTCGCCGACACGGATATAACCTTTGATCCGGTTCGCGAGCTCGGGATATTTTTCGACCTTGGCCAGGAAATCGGGCGCGCTCGCCGGCGCGCCGGTGCCGATCAGCAGAGGCAGAAGCACCTGCTTGCCGCCCGAGAACGGCGCGATCATG
>NZ_RZPF01001259.1:0-807 GCF_004022735.1 Mesorhizobium sp. M7A.F.Ca.AU.001.01.1.1 | reverse complement strand
GGTCGCAGCCGCTCGGGCCGCGTCGCCTGGCAGTTCACCCAGGATTTGGCTGGCCGGCTCGGCAAACCGCTGAAGGACTGATGCGTTGGATAGCGTCGCCAACGCCATCCGATGACAAGATCATTTGGGCGGCTGCGACCGCCGCAAATCACGCGGCGTTTGGCCGATCTCACGCCGCATCCAATGCGCCAGATGTGACTGGTGCGCGAAGCCCGTCAATTCCGCCACCTCGCTTGTGCTGAGATCGCCTTGCTGCAGCAGGACGCGTGCGCGTTCGACGCGACGCCGTAGCACGTAGCGGTGCAGGGTGAAGCCCGTCGCCGCCTTGAACCATGTCCGCAAGTGCGAACTGCTGGCGCCGGCAACCCGGCTCAGTCGATGGATCGATAGGGGTTCGTGCAGCGCAACCTCGATATGCTCCAGCACGCGCTTGAGCTGAGTATCCGACAGCCGGTTCGCGCGATCGATATCAGGTTCACCGAGGCCAAGCAGCCTCACAGCGAGCGCGGCGCCGATGCTGTCGGCAAACAACGACCCGCTCGGCGACTTCGCATTGAGATCGCTCTCCAGTGCTCGCGCGAGGTGTTCGATGCGCTGGTCACGAAGCAGGTGACGTGTGCCGAGCGGCAATGCGCGCGCCTTGCCAAGTTCGGCTGCCACCCTTTCCATCAAGGCCGGTTGTAACGCGATCTCGATCGTGTCGAACGGGGTCTCAGCCTCGAACCCACCCTCCTGACCGGCGGGCACCAGGTCGATATCGCCGGCGCGCCTTACGAAATATCGTCGAACCTCATGGCAGTAGGAGCG
>NZ_RZPF01001258.1:0-809 GCF_004022735.1 Mesorhizobium sp. M7A.F.Ca.AU.001.01.1.1 | reverse complement strand
CATACATCTTCAGCGCCTTGCCGGTGAACGCGACCTGATCGACCAGGAAGCCGACAAAGGCCGACACCGGCGCGCCGCTGGCCCGCCGGCAATCGCCGCAATGGCAGTAGCTGACGTGATGCGGTTCGGCAGAGGCCTCGAACCGCACGGCGCCGCAGCGGCAGCCGCCGGCATAGGGCGCTGTCATGCGCTCAGGCCTCCGAACAAAGTCGGCATGTCGAGCGGCCGGAAGCCGTAGTGCGACAGCCAGCGCACGTCTGCATCGAAGAAGGCGCGCAGGTCCGGCATGCCGTATTTCAGCATGGCGATGCGGTCTATGCCCATGCCCCAGGCAAAGCCCTGATATTCGTCCGGATCGAGACCGCCATGGCGCAGCACATTGGGATGCACCATGCCGCAGCCGAGGATCTCCATCCAGTCGGAGCCTTCGCCGAAGCGCACCTCGCCGGGCCGCGAGCGATCGCACTGGATGTCCACCTCGAGGCTTGGCTCGGTGAACGGGAAGAAGGACGGCCGGAAGCGCATCTTAACCTGCGGCACCTCGAAGAAGGCCTTGCAGAACTCCTCCAGCACCCACTTCATGTTGGCGACGTTGGCTGTCTTGTCGATCACCAGCCCCTCGACCTGATGGAACATCGGCGAGTGGGTGGCGTCCGAATCCTGCCGGTACGTCTTGCCAGGAATGACGATGCGGATCGGCGGCTTCTTCGTTTCCATGGTGCGGATCTGCACCGGCGAAGTGTGCGTGCGCAAAAGCTTGCGCTCGCCCTTCTCGTCCGGCTGGAAGAAGAAGGTGTCGTGCATCTCGC
>NZ_RZPF01001257.1:0-811 GCF_004022735.1 Mesorhizobium sp. M7A.F.Ca.AU.001.01.1.1 | reverse complement strand
GGCAGGCTGGACGTTGCATCATCACGACATGAATGTCGATCATCTCTACTACCGCGAGCGCAAGGCGAGCGAAGCGGAAGAAGCCGACATGAAGGCCGCCGACGCAAAGCTGTTCGAACTGCTGGCCAGGCATGAAGTGAAGGACGGAGATGACGATCGTCTTTCGGCGCTGTTGGCAAAAGGCCATGCGCCGCGCGCCGCCGCCACCTTCGCCGGGCCGATGGATTTCGGCGCCGACGAGGACGAAATCTCGATCCTGGACTTCCAAGCCGCCGCCGATCTCGACCCGAACTACTTCAGCAAGGAGGGCCTTGGCGCGCTGGTGGCGCGTTTCGGCGCCGGCGTGCCGGTCGAACTGTCGACGCCGGTGCGTAAGATCCTGTGGGACGTGCCCGGCGTCGCCTGCGTCACCGATCGCGGCACCGTCCGCGCCAAAGCGGTGATCGTGACCGCTTCGCCGGCGGTGCTCGCCTTCGAGGAGATCGCGTTCTCGCCGGCCCTGCCCGACACCCATTTTGGCGCCTTCTTCGACCTGCCGATGGGCATGCTGACCAAATTGCCGGTCGAAATATCGGGCACAAGGCTCGGGCTGCAGCCTTTCGACGACCTGCTGATCGAACGGATGGCCAGGCACGACATCTATTTCCTGTGCTTCCCGTTCGACCTTGACCTGATGGTCGGGTTCGTCGGCGGCGATTTCGCCTGGGAAATGTCGGCGGCCGGCGAGGCGGCCGGCATCGACTTCGTCGTCGACCGGCTGTGCGGCATCTTCGGTGGCGATACGCGCAAGCATGTCGGACGCGCCCTGATG
>NZ_RZPF01001256.1:0-813 GCF_004022735.1 Mesorhizobium sp. M7A.F.Ca.AU.001.01.1.1 | reverse complement strand
GGTGGGGACTCGACCGGGTTTCTCCTGAAGCGCCTCGCATTCACGCGGCGCGCTTGAGCTCTGTTTTAGCGGACGCTGGCGACCGCGTCGGAGCGGCCGTCATTGATCGTCACCCAAACGCCGGAATTCTGGTCCGACTGGCGCTTGAGATAGGTGTAGTCGGTGTCCGTCCAGGACAGGACCTTGGTCTCAAGATTGTCGAGGATGAATTCTCCGAGGCTGGTGCGCACGGTCAGCACCGCGTGGCCGTCGCCATTCGGCTGGCGCGCCACCGTCATCAGCAGATTGCCGGCGGGGACGCCCACATCCATCAACTCGCGGCGCTTTTCCAGCGCGTAATCCTCGCAATCGCCATAGCCATTGGCCGGATAGGCCCAATATTCCTCGACACCGTAGTTTTCCATGTCGGTGCGCGGCTTGATGCGGGTGTTGACCGAATTGTTGATGTTGACGATCGTCGCCCACAGCTTGCGGGTCAGTTCGACCGGCGCACCCCTGCGGGTCCGTTCGCTGCATTCGCCGGGAATGCGCTGGCAGAACTCATAGTGACCAACAGGCTGGGTGGTGCGTCCGCCGGTGTGCATATAGGCCGGTCCCGCGGCATATGCTGATCCCCAAGCGGAAAGCTGCATCGCCATTGCCGCCAGCAACAGCTTGCCCCTCGTTTTCTTCATTGTTGTAGTCTCCCCGTTCGAAGGAGACATTGCCACATGTGGATTTATTTGACGCAAAAGCGCGAAGTAGATATTGAGTAAAAGTCCAATAGAATAAACGTAAAATTTGAATCATTTGAGTATTAATTCGTTTGGATAT
>NZ_RZPF01001255.1:0-813 GCF_004022735.1 Mesorhizobium sp. M7A.F.Ca.AU.001.01.1.1 | reverse complement strand
CTGCTCGAACACGCGGGCGCGAGCGGCCCCGCTCCTGGGCAATAGCTCGCCGGTCTTTTCAGCCAGGTAGATGAGGATCGCGCCCGACTCGGTCAGGGTTAGCGTTTCGCCGTCCGGGCCTTCGGGGTCAACCAGGACCGGGACCTTGCCGTTGGGGTTGATCGCCAGGTAGCCTGGCTGCTTCTGGTCGCCCTTGCGGACGTTTACGGCGTTTAGCTTGTAGTCCAGGCCAAGCTCTTCCAGGGCGATCGGAATCCGGAGGCTGTTTGGGGTCGCGAAGGCATATACTTGCAACATGAGGGTCCCGTTCAAAATTGGACGTGTTGTCCCCGTCGAAACGCCTGGCCACGAGCCGAGGCCCGCAATCTGACCTGTCGAGCAGACGCTCGACAGACGGAGTACGGTCATTTGCACTCGTTCGATCGATGCCCGGTAGACAGCATGCAGACATATCCATCATTCCGGCGGGGAATGAATGCCAATCAGGAGTGCCGACGTTGGGAGACTTTTGAGGGAGCCGGCATCGACTTCCTGCCTACTTACTGCCGGTCTATTAGCCGAAGCGGTGCGGCGTGAAGTTGATTGTCCCGGTCCGGGGGCGCCCGGCCACGCCCACGTCATGGTCCAGAGCCTCGCCTAACCTGTTGCCGCAAACGTCTTCGAAACGGTCTGACACGACGAGACTTTGCTCCCCCGCGCTCCAGGGGTGGCCCGGGATAAGCTGCATTGCTGTTCCATCGGATGAGAGGGACAGCCGCGTCGCGACGACCGCTCCGCAAGACGTCAAGACTCTGATCTCATTCTCGCAAAGGG
>NZ_RZPF01001254.1:0-813 GCF_004022735.1 Mesorhizobium sp. M7A.F.Ca.AU.001.01.1.1 | reverse complement strand
CTATCGCTACGAGCGCGTCGCCCGACACAAAAGGCGCAGCAGCGCCGGGGATCGCGCGCTGCTGGAACTCGGCGTGGCCGGACCGGTGCTGGCGCTGGAGTGCGGTCATTTCGCCGGCGAGCGGCCGTTCGCGCATGAACAGCGGCTGATCAATCTCACCGCCGTGCCCGAGGCAGCGGACGAGGAATTCGTGGCCACCGCACCAGGACCATGGCTGATTGGCCGCGTGCCGTGGAGCGAAGCCGAGCACCGGATTCGCGCTGTCGCCGCCGACAGGCATATCGCGGCTGCACTCGATATAGAAACCGGTGCGCCCTGCTTGGTGGTCGAGCGACGGACGTGGAGCGCCGAGCACCCGGTCACCCATGTGCGCTTCACCTACGCGGCCGAGAGCCACACGCTGGTGGCGAGGTTCAGGCCGCAGGGGTGAGGCTGATCTCCCCCCACGTGGGGGGAGATTGGCAGCTTCAACGCCTCAAATCGCAGCGGTAATAATAATCTCGACCAGATATTCCGGGGCGGCGAGCTTTGCTTCGCCGGTGGCGCGGGCTGGCGTGTTGCCCTGCGGCACCCACTTGTCCCATTCCGCGTTCATCTCGGCAAAGGTGCTCATGTCGGCCAGCCAGATGATCGCCTGCAGGATCTTGGTCTTGTCGGAGCCAGCCTTGGCCAGCAATTCGTCGACAGCCGCCAGGATGTCCCTGGTCTGCGAAGCGACATTGCCGGTTGGCTGGCCGACCTGACCAGCCAGATAGACGGTATTGCCATGGATGACGATCTGGCTCATGCGCGGGCCGACATCGATGCGACGAA
>NZ_RZPF01001253.1:0-814 GCF_004022735.1 Mesorhizobium sp. M7A.F.Ca.AU.001.01.1.1 | reverse complement strand
CAGGGACGTCATCCATGCCGATCTCTCCTCGGACTGTCCCGTCATCCCGGTCGGAACCGCCGATCCGGTCCGCGCCATGCGCGCTGCCGACCGGCTGCCGATCATTATGCAGTCGCTGACAACGGCTTATGATCTGGTCGTGGTCGAATGCGGACCAGCCGACGCGCAGGGCATCGGCCGTCTGACCGGCGACGCCACCGAGGTCTTTCTCTCCATGCTGGAGGCCGACGACGAGGTGACGCAGGCTGCCGTCAAGCTGATCGAGAACGGCTATCCCGACCTGACGCTGGTGACGCCGCTCGGCCACGAACCGCCCGGCAATCCGGTGCCGGGACGGCGCACTGCCGCCGCCTGAGAGAGCTGCGGATCGCCTGGCGGAGCCGTTCAGCGGTTCGCCCGATCTAGCCCAGTTCCAGGGTCGTTACGCCGAACACCCTTTGCAGGTCCAGTTCCGGGGCAGGCCCCTTGTACATGCGCGTGGTGGTGAAGGTCGGCGCAAAGCCGGCCGCATCGAGCGCAGTTATGAAACCGGTGTTATCGGCGGGGACGTCGATATGCAGCTCGCCGCCCTCACAGGCACCGGCCAGTCCCTCCAGGAGTTGCGAAGCGATTTCCATGTCGTCGGCAAACAGCGGGCCGATCTTGAAGCCGGATCGGCACCGGCGCACCACGCCAAAGCCGGTGACGCCGCGCGAACCGATTGCCGCCAACCCATGATGCGGTTCTTGCAGCCATCGCTTCAGAAAGGCGTCTCGGGGCGCCGGAAAGCAATGGGCGTCATAGGCGACGACATCGGACAGGAGTTGCGTTGTAA
>NZ_RZPF01001252.1:0-822 GCF_004022735.1 Mesorhizobium sp. M7A.F.Ca.AU.001.01.1.1 | reverse complement strand
CATTGACGCCGCCATCGGCGTTCAGCCTGTCGACGTAGAGCTTGAAGCCATTGTGCCAGGTGCTGCCGAAATAGGCCTGCGCGCCCGAGAGCGGCGCGGACATTCCGACGGTAATCTGCTCGGCCATGGCCGGCGCTGCAAAAAGCGAGGCGCCGAGAAGAAGTGTGGCGATAGATTTTTTCATCATGGTTCCCCTTAGCTGCTGACTACGACAGGGGAGGCCGTTGCGGTCTTCTTCCCCGTGTAAGCCCATCGAAGCAGACAAAGGGATCGTCGTCAAGAAAGTGTCGACACTATTGCGTTCAATTTTGTGCTCAGATATCGATTATGCGTCGCGAGCCCTTCGGCGACGCTTCAGCTCGGCGCCATTGTCGGGCGCGAAAACCTTGAGCAAGGCGTCCTTGAGCGCTTGCTGCGTGGCGGAGACGGTCATTTCGATATGTTCGCGCAACAGTTTCGCGCCGTTCTCGGCATCGCGCTTGACGGCAGCCTCGACGATGGCCGAATGGGAGGTGATCTGCGCCTTGTCATGCGAAGGATGTTCGATCTGGATGCGGCGGATGAAGCGGATGCGTGCATTGATGGAGCTGAGCTGGCCGACAAGTTCCGGATTTCCGGAGAGTTCGGCGATGAGCAGATGGAAGCCTTCGTCCTCGGCCAGGATGACATCCGGCGGCTGGTCCGGGTAGGCGTCGACGATCGCTTCCCAGTAGCTCCGCAGCCGGTCGATTTCGCTGTCGTCGGCGCGCTCGCACATCAGCTTGAAAGCAGCGCACTCGATGATCGAGCGGAACTCGTAGAGATCGAGCAGGCCCTCGGTGC
>NZ_RZPF01001251.1:0-824 GCF_004022735.1 Mesorhizobium sp. M7A.F.Ca.AU.001.01.1.1 | reverse complement strand
CCGGAGCAACAGGTTCTACTGGTTCTACCGGAGCAACAGGCTCGACTGGAGCAACAGGCTCTACTGGTGCGACCGGCTCGACTGGAGCAACAGGCTCTACTGGTGCGACCGGCTCGACCGGCGCCACAGGTGCAACCGGTAATACCGGAGCAACTGGCTCGACCGGATCGACAGGTTCGACCGGCTCTACTGGGGCAACAGGTTCGACCGGCTCTACTGGGGCAACAGGTTCGACCGGCTCGACTGGAGCAACAGGCTCGACCGGCGCCACAGGTGCAACCGGTAATACCGGAGCAACTGGCTCGACCGGATCGACAGGTTCGACCGGCTCTACTGGGGCAACAGGTTCGACCGGATCGACCGGAGCAACCGGCTCGACCGGCGCCACAGGTGCAACCGGTGATACCGGAGCAACTGGCTCGACAGGTTCGACTGGAGCAACAGGTTCGACGGGGTCGACTGGAGCAACCGGCTCGACCGGCGCCACAGGTGCAACCGGTAATACCGGAGCAACTGGCTCGACCGGATCGACAGGTTCGACCGGCTCTACTGGGGCAACAGGTTCGACCGGATCGACCGGAGCAACCGGCTCGACCGGCGATACCGGAGCAACTGGCTCGACCGGATCGACAGGTTCGACCGGCTCTACTGGGGCAACAGGTTCGACCGGATCGACTGGAGCAACAGGCTCTACAGGTTCGACAGGTGCAACCGGTAATACCGGAGCAACTGGCGCCACCGGATCGACAGGTTCGACCGGCTCTACTGGTGCGACCGGTTCGACTGGAGCAACCGGCTCGACCGGCGCCACAGGAGCAACCGGT
>NZ_RZPF01000124.1:0-11399 GCF_004022735.1 Mesorhizobium sp. M7A.F.Ca.AU.001.01.1.1 | reverse complement strand
GGGCCGGAAACGCTGTCGCGGAGATTGCCGGTCAGTTCGGCGCCGCCGCGCCGGCGCAGGTCGTCAAGCACGGCGTCGAGCGCCAGCACATTGCCGTGGATATCGGCGAGGACGGCGATGCGCATTTCGGGAAGCTCCTGTGTGACGCCGCTTTTCCTTTTCCCCACGTTCGTGGGCGAGGAACCCAAGTCCTTCAGGGTCGGGCGTGCACTTCGATATCGTGGCCGCCAACCGCCGGCAGTGCGGGATCGTCGCCGGCGGCGGCGATGACGCTGTCGAGCAGGCCGGGGAAGCGGGCGTCGAGATCGGCGCGGCGCAGTGTGATCATGCGGTTGGTGCCGACCACCTCGGCGCGGGTGACGCCGGCCTCGCGCAATTTGGCGAGGTGGTAGCTCAGATTGGTCTTCGAGCCGAAATCGAGGAACTGGCTGCAGTTCAGCGGCACGCCCTGCTTGCTGGCGAGATAGCGCACGATGGCAAGCCGCGTCGGGTCGCCGAGCACGCCAAGCACGATCGGCAGGCTGATCTGGTCCGTATTGGGGTGTGGCAAGGTCATGGCTCGAAACTAAGCACAGTCGGGTCCGATTTCAACGCATCCATCATTGTTGGCTCCACGTGGCCTTTCTCCGTCTCGCGCGAACCCCGCCCGGCCTGTGCTGACACAGGGCTGTCAGGAAGGTTCAGCTATTTTTCCCTGGCTTCATTGACATGATGCCCTGTTATGTCCAATTGTTCAATAACTTTTGAACTAAGGACATCCCGCCATGGACAAGCGCCTCTTCTGGCTCGCGCTCGGATCGTTCACGATCTCGACCGAAGGCTTCGTCATCTCCAGCCTTCTGCCCGACATCGCGGCGGATGCCGGCATCTCCATTCCGCTGGCCGGCACGCTGATTACCGCCTTCGCGCTCGCCTATGCGGTCGGCACGCCGATTCTCGCGACGCTGACCGGCGAATGGGACCGGCGCCGCGTCATCCTGTGGACGCTGGTGTTCTTCGTCATCGGCAACATCGCCGCCGCCTTGAGTTCCTCCTTCGAACTGCTGCTGGTCGCGCGCATCGTCATGGCGCTGTCGTCGGGCCTGTTCGCCGCAACCGCGCAGGGCACCGCAGTAGCGCTGGTCGATGATCATCACCGGGCGCGTGCCATCGCCGTCGTTGTCGGCGGCACCACTGTGGCCGTTGCGCTCGGTGCGCCGCTCGGCGCGCTCGTTGCCACCGTCGCCGGCTGGCGCGGCACCTTCTTTGCCATCGCCGGCCTTGGCGCGCTTGCAGGCGCGATCCTGTGGTACCGGCTGCCGCAGGGCATCGTTGGCACCAGGCTGCCCTTGAAGCGCAGGCTGGCGGCAGCGCTGCGTCCCGGCGTGATGCCGATCCTGTTGACGACAGTGCTGGCGCTGATCGGCGCCTTCACCGTCTTTGCCTATGTCGCGCCGCTTGCCATCGAGGGCGGCGGTCTCAGCCAGATCGCGCTGCCCGGCATGCTGCTCGCCTTCGGCGTCGGCGCCGTCATCGGCAACATTGGCGGCGGCCAGGCCGCCGACCGGTTCGGTGCGACCCGCACCGTCGGCTGGTCGCTGGCGCTGAGTGCCGGCATGCTGGTCTTATTGTCGGTCATCCCGACCTTCCTGCCGCACCATATTGCCGGGCCGGCGCTGATGGCGATGATGGTGCCGTGGGGCATCGTCGGCTGGGCGTTCCCGCCGGCGCAGGCGAGCCGCATCATCAAGCTGGCGCCCGATGCCGCCCCGATCGTGCTGTCGCTCAACGCCTCGGCGCTCTATCTCGGCGTGGCGCTGGGTGCCGTGGTCGGTGGTGCCGTGCTGCGCTACGGCGCGCCGGCCGATCTCGGCCTGGTCGCCGCGATCTTCCCGATCGTCGGGCTTGGCGTCGTGGTCGCCGGCCGCTGGGCGGCTCGGCCTGTAGAAATGCCTGCCGAGTAGAGTCTTTGGCAAACGCTGGCCTTAGGGCGTGGCCGGCGGCAGATCAAAATCCAGCGCGGCGATCTCATCCAGAGCCGCGCGCAAATCTTCGGCCTTGTCCTTGCCGACGACATCCTCGAAACGCTGCTGGGCGATTTGCCACAGTTTCATCGCTTCCTCGATCTTGTCCAGGCCCTTTGGCGTCAGTCGTACACGCTTGACGCGGCGGTCCTCCGGGTCGGCGAAGGTCTCGACATAGCCGTCGCGGATCAGCGGTTTCAGCGTATGGCCGAGCGCCGACAGGTCCATGATCAGCGACGTGGCGATGGCGCCCATCGCCGGCTCATCGCCCATATGGATCTGGTAAAGCAGGCCCTGCTGCGTCGCCTTGAGGCCTGACGGCTCCACCACATCATCATAAAACTTGCCGAGCTTGCGCGCCGCGCGGCGCAGCGCGGCGTTGTTGCAGAGCGTGAGGCCGGGCAGGCTGTCCTTTGACATGATGGTCCCTGGCGCCGGCGAATGAGGCCCGGCTGCTCCCCTCAAATAATCCCCGCCCGTCTCATTGACAAGATAGTGGCATATGCCTACTTCACGATTAATGGTATATGCCACTATCTTGCGGCTTTCCGGCAGCGCGGCAGATGCCACGGTGCCGGGGGTCATTCGAAACGAACAAGATCAGTTGAAGAAGGAACAGGACAATGAGTGGACAGGGCAACAAGGGCACGGCGGTCGTCACCGGTGCTTCGTCGGGCATCGGCGCGGTCTATGCCGACCGGCTGGCCGGGCAGGGCTACGATCTGGTGCTGGTGGCGCGGCGCGCCGACCGGCTGGAGGAACTGGCCGGGAAGCTGCGCCAGACCTATAGCCGCAAGGTCGGCGTGATCAGCGCCGATCTTGCAAACGACGATGATGTGCGCCGCGTCGAGCAAGCTGTAACAGCCGACGAGAGCATCACACTGCTGGTCAACAATGCCGGCATCGGCGGCCAGGCCGTCGTGGCCACCGCCGATGTCGACGCGGCCGAGCGCATGATCAAGGTCAACACCATCGCCTTGACGCGTCTAACCCGCGCCGTGCTGCCGGGGCTTTTGGCACGCAACCGCGGCGGCATCGTCAACATCGCCTCGGTGCTCGCCTTCGACACCTCCTTCGGCGGCATCTACAGCGGCACCAAAGCTTATGTGGTCAACTTCACCGAAGCCCTGCACCGTGAGGTTGAGGGCACCAATGTGAAGGTGCAGGTGGTGCTGCCGGGCGCGACCCGGACCGATTTCTGGGAACTTGCCGGCACCGATATCGCCAACGTTCCGAAGGAGATCATCATGACCGCCGACGACATGGTCGATGCCGCACTTGTCGGCTTGGCCAAAGGCGAGGCGGTCACCGTGCCCGCGCTTGCCGATGCGGCCAAGCTCGACACATTCCTCGGCGCCCGGCAAGCCTTCTACGGCAGCCTGCACGCCGACAAGCCGGCGGCGCGTTACGGGGTTTGAAGTTTGAGAGGCTGGTTCGCTTTGCGAACCAGGACCCCCACCCCGCTGCTTCGCAGCGACTTGCCGGGGCGAGCCACGGGTCTCGCCCGTCCTTCGGACCCCCATAAGGGGGAAGGTTGGGGACGCGGCTTGTCCGCCCATGCGACAATGGTCTTGTGGGGTGCGAAAAGCTGGACTCCCCACCTCCCCCTTGTGGGGAGGTCGGACCGAAGGTCAGGGTGGGGGGCTGGCGCGGGTTTTGGCTTGAGCGCTTTACACCGACCGCCACATCGGAATGATCGAGGCGGCCAGTACCAGCGCCAACACGACGTTGAGCGCGCGCCATTGCCATTCGGTCTTGAGCAGCCGCGCCAGCACCATGCCGGCCACGCACCACAGTGACAGCGAGGCGGCGGCCGCGAGGCCGAAAGTGGCGCCGAGCAGCAGCGCGAGCTGCATCGGTCCGCTGGCCAATGCCGCGAACGACGCCGCGGCGCCCAGTCCCATCGCCCATCCCTTCGGGTTCATCCATTGAATGCCGGCGCCGCCGAGAAAGCTGTTCGGCCTGGCCATGCTCACATCCAGATTAGGCGGTCCGCTGCGGCCGATCTTGATCGCCAGCCAGACGAGATAAAGTGAGCCGGTGACCTTCATCGCCAGTTGCAGCGAGGGCACGGCGAGCAGCAGGCCGGCAAGCCCGGCGGCAGCGGCACCCGTGACGGTGGCGAGGCCGGCGGCGCTGCCGACCAGCAAAGGCACGGAACGGCGAAAGCCGAACTGCGCGCCGGACGCGGTCGACAGGGTCGTGGCGATGCCGGGCGTGGTGGTGGCGACGATGGCAAACAGGATGAGCGGGAAAATGGGCTCGAGCATGCGGCGTCCTCGGTGGGAGGGCTGCCATCGTAGCTGCGCACGAACTTCAGTAAATGCAATGTTTGCTATGGTTGACATTAGCAAGCATAATGCCAACCATGATCCGAAATCTCGACATGGCGCTGATCCGCACCTTTATCACCGTCGCCGACAAGGCCAGCATGACAGCGGCGGCCAATGCACTGCACCTGACGCAAGGTGCTGTCAGCCAGCAGGTCAAACGGCTGGAGGAGGCGTTCGGCTCGAGCCTCTTCGAGCGCGACCGGCGCGGCTTGCGGCTGACGCGCGCCGGTGAACAGCTGTTCGGCAGGGGCAAGCGGCTGCTGGCCTTGAATGACGAGATCTGGGCCGAAATGGCTGGGAGCCCGGTGGCCGGCCAGGTGCGGCTCGGCGTGCCCTACGACCTTGTCGGCACCTTGCTGGCGCCGGTGCTGAAGACCTATGCCGAGACCTATCCGCAGGTCGAGATATCGCTGGTCTGCGCCTCGTCGCCAGAATTGACTGCTGCCCTTGCGGCCGGGACCATCGACCTTGCCGTGATCGAGGAATGCGCCGGCCCGTCGGCCGGCGAATGCCTCGTCGTTGACCGGCTGGTCTGGGTCGGTGCCAAGGGCGGCGTTGCCCGCGCCAAGCGGCCGCTGCCGGTCTCGATCGTCGCCGACACCTGCGCTTTCCGGCCGGCTGTGTTGGCGGCGCTCGGTGAGCATGGGCTGGAGTGGCGCACCGTGTTCGAGAACGGCAACATCGACGCGACGACCGCGACGGTGCGCTCCGACCTCGCCGTCACCACCTGGCTGGCCTCCACGGTGCCAGCCGATCTCGACATATTGCGATCGGAGTCCGGCCTGCCGCCGCTGCCGAATTTTGCCATCAACCTGCATCTGCCGAGGCATGGGGTAGGGCCCGCGGCGCAGGAATTCGCACGGCATATACGGGAAGGGCTGGCGCGGCGACCAGTCGCTGCTTGAAGCTTCTCAGAACTTGGGTTCCTCTCCCCCGTCGATCGGGGAGAGGTGTCGAGCGAAGCTCGACCGAGTGGCGGGTCGATCTTTCATCGTGGGGCGAGGAACCCAGGTCCTGCTTACTTCCAGTTCTTCCGCCGCTCGAGCTCGGCTTCCGACGGCTCTCCCGTGACAAACGACCCGACCTTGACCTCGCCCGCGCGTTCGTAGGTCGCCATGATGACGCCGGTGCCGGTTGCCTGCGACTTAATGAGCTTGAAGGCGGCCGGGATCGCGCTGTCGCCGAACAGCCGCTTGCCCTTGCCCAGCAACAGCGGGAAGATCATCAGCCGGATCTCGTCGATCAGCCCGTTGGCGAGCAGCGTTTGGATCAGGTTGCCCGATCCCTGGATGAGCAGGTCGGGTCCATCCTCCTGCTTGAGGCGGCGCAACGCCGCAACGATATCGGGCCCGAGCGATTGCGTGTTCTGCCAGGTGAGGGTGTCGGGCCGATGCGTCGCGACATATTTGGCCGCAGGGTTGAAGGCATCCGCGATCGGATCTTTCTGATATGGCCAGTAGGCGGCGAAGATATCGTAGGTCCTGCGGCCGAGAAGCAGGGCGAAAGGCTTGGAGAACAGTTCATCCATCGCCGCGCCCCCCGCCTCGTCGAAGTAATGGAAGGTCCAGCCGCCGAACTTGAAGCCGCCGACCGGATCCTCTTGCGGGCCGCCGGGCGCCTGCATGACGCCGTCGAGGCTGATGAATGTCGCAGAGATGATCTTTCTCATTCCAATGCTCCCGTTCTTCGGTCCACGCCGTCGTGGCGGACTTCAGCCCAAGGACGGGCGACGAGCCACCGGTCCGACAGGACAGGACGAAATTTTGGAAAATCACCGTTGCTTGCGAGGCTCGGTGTGGAGATTTTCCGACGAGAACCAGACATCGCCTGATATGGCGGTGGCGGTGTCGTCCGGCGCCCTGTCCTGCGCCAGCCAGATCGAGCGGCTGCGCGCGGCCTGCTCGCCGGTGGGGATCATCGCCGCGGGGTCCGCGACCGAGGCGCCGACACAGGGAATGAACCACGACCGCATGAACGGATCGCAGGCGAAGCCTTTTTGCGTGCGTGTCACCATCACCGCCAGCGGGACGCGCTCGGCCGGCCGCCAGGGAAAGATCATGCGGCCGCCTGGCCGCAGCGCCTTCAGCCATCCGGCCGGGGGCGCTGCGACCCCGGCATTGACATAGATGATGTCGGATGGCGGCAGGGGCGTCGTCACGGCATCGCCATGGACCACCGTCGCATTGCCATAGGCTTCGAGATTTTGACGCGCCAGATCGGCCAGCTTCTCGTCGAGTTCGAAAGCGGTGACGATGCCGCCTGGCGAAACCAGCCGGGCCAGCACGGCGGTGTAGTAGCCGGTGCCGGCGCCGATATGGCAAACCGCCTCACCGGGTTTCGGTTCAAGCTTTCCAATCCACATGGCGTGCAGGAATGGCTCGCCATTGTTGATGCCCTTGTCGTCGTCGAGCGCCACCAGCACGTTCTGATAGATATGAGCCGGATCGGCGCTTGGTGTTGTGACCCTGCCGTTGCCGGCGACGACCGTCCACGGTCCGGGACCGAGAAACGCTTCGCGCGGCACGTCGGCGAAAGCCGCTTCCAGACGTGGGTCGGGCGAGCCGGCATTGGCGGCCAGCAGCCGCGCGTAGAATTTCCTGATGTCTTCGATCCGGGTCATGATGCCGGAAAACATAGCGCGGATTGCCGATTTGTCGCGAGGCTGCCCCCTGCGCAGAGGGCAGCTGGTTTCCAGGCGAAGCGGAACTCAGCCGACCCCGAACATGGTGTCGTAGAGCAGCTTGAAGTTGAGCACCAGGATGATCGCGGCGACCACCCAGGCAAGGGCTGCGACGCCGCGCGGAATGGCGAGATTGCCCATCTTCTTCTTGTCGGAGACGAACTGCACCAGCGGGACGACCGCGAAGGGCAGTTGCATCGACAGGATGACCTGGCTGAACACCAGCAACTGGCCGGTGCCCTTTTCGCCATAGAGCGCGGTGACGACCACCACCGGGATAATGGCGAGGCCGCGCGTCAGCAGCCGGCGTGCCCAGTTGGGGATGCGCAGGCGCAGGAAGCCTTCCATAACAATCTGGCCGGCGAGCGTGGCCGTCACCGTCGAGTTCAGGCCGGAAGCCAGCAGCGCCACAGCGAACAGGATCGAGGCGATGCCGAGGCCGAGCAGCGGCGACAGCAGCTCGAAGGCCTGGCCGATCTCTGCGACGTCCTGGTGGCCGGTGTTGTGAAAGGCGACCGCGGACACGATCAGGATCGAGGCGTTGACGAACAAAGCCAGCATCAGGGCGATGGTCGAGTCCGTCGTTGCCCATTTGATGGCGTCGCGCTTGCCCTTGTCGGTGCGTTCATAGGCGCGGGTCTGCACGATCGAGGAGTGCAGATAGAGATTATGCGGCATGACGGTGGCGCCGATGATGCCGATGGCGATGTAGAGCATCGCCGGATTGGTGACGATTTCCGACGACGGCACGAACATGGCATGCAGGATCGAACCGGCCGGCGGGGCGGCGACGAAGATCTGGATGGCGAAGCAGCTGAAGATGATGATCAAAAGCGCGATGACGAAGGCTTCGAGATAGCGAAACCCCTTGTTCATCAGGAGCAGCACGAGGAAGGCATCGAGCGCCGTCAGCATGGCGCCGCCGATCAGCGGAATGCCGAACAGAAGCTGCAATGCGATCGCGGTGCCGATGACTTCGGCCAGGTCGCAGGCGATGATGGCCAGCTCGCAGGCGATCCACAGCACGAAGTTCACCGGCCGGGGATAATAGGCCCGGCAGGCCTGGGCGAGGTCGCGGCCGGTGGCGATGCCGAGCCGTGCCGCCAGCGCCTGCAAAAGGATCGCCATCAGGTTGGACAGCATGATGATGAACAGCAGCGTGTAACCGAACTGGGCGCCGCCGGCGAGGTCGGTCGCCCAGTTGCCGGGGTCCATATAGCCGACCGAGACCATGTAGCCGGGACCCATGAAGGCGAACAGGCGACGGAACCAGACGCCCGAGTTCGGCACGGCGATAGAGGAATTGACTTCGCGCAGGCTGGGCTGCTCGTCCTCGTCGGGCCTGGCGAACCGCCATGAGGAACGGGAGGCTGTGGCTTCGGCTTCGGACATGAAGGAGGGCTTTCCGCGAGACTGGACGATGTTGGCTTAAGCTATGCCATGGCTCAACATTATGCAATATGCTATATTTCATTGTCGTTGCTTTTTATCCGGCTGGCGGTCATCGGGTGAAGCGGCAATCGGAAGCCCCGGTTGCACCTGTGGCGGAATGCAAATAAACGGCCTGAAGAATCAGAGCCCGTGCTATGAAAGCATGGATGGCAAATAGTCCTGGGAGGAGCGCGTATTGGTGCTGAAGAACAGACCAGTTCCGCGCGAGCCGCTGCTCGACGCCGAAATTCATTCGGAGGGCTTCCGGCAGCAGCGCGAAGCGCGCCGCAGTGCGTTGGTCGAGGATTATGTCGAGCTGATCGCCGACCTGATCGAAGACGGCAACGAGGCGCGTCAGGTCGACATCGCCGCACGGCTCGGCGTCGCGCAGCCGACGGTGGCCAAGATGCTGACCAGGCTGTGCGCCGACGGTCTGGTGTCGAGAAAGCCCTATCGTGGCGTGTTCCTGACCGAAGCCGGCCGCAAAGTCGCGGAGGAAAGCCGCATCCGCCACCAGACGGTGGAAGCTTTCTTGCGCTCGCTCGGTGTCAGTGCGGAGACAGCGCGCATCGATGCCGAGGGCATCGAGCACCATGTCAGCGCCGAGACGCTGGAAGCCTTCCGCAAGGCGATGACGGCGCGCTGAGCGCCAGAGTTCCCGCGTCGCCGGAACCGTCGCACGCCAGACACGTTTGCACCAGATCCGTGCGATTGGCGCGCGAAAGGGAGGAAACGATGGGCATCGAACAAACGCCGGCGGCAAAGGGCAAGCAGGCAGCCGAGGGACTGAAACAGGCGGCGGCCAGGGATGAGCGCAAGACCGAAGCCGAAACCGGCCATCCGCTGAAAAAGGGCGCGGCGCGTTTCGAGGAGCGTTCGAAGAGCTCCGACGGCAAGAGCGCCGGCGCCAAGCAGGAAGATTAGCTCTCTGTCGGGCTTACGTGATCGGCTGTAGGCCACGGGGACGATTGCCACGCCGAGCCGCTCGCCACAACGAACTTGGCCGCAAGGCAACCCGTGTGGCCAAAAAGGCCATCGAAAAATGCTGTGACTTGGCGCAACCGTTGAGATAATTGTTTGTCGCCCCGGAGCAACGGGGAGGTTTGCTGCACGAGGAGTTGCCATGCTCTGGAAGGGCCGTCGTCAGAGTGACAATATCGAGGACGACCGCAGCGACAGCGGCGGCGGCGGACTCGGCGGCGGCGGTGGCCAGTTCCGCATTCCGATCGGCGGCCGTACCGGTGGCGGCGGCAGCATCTTCCTCGTCATCCTGGTGGTGCTGGCCGGATGGTATTTCGGCTTCGATCCTTCGACGATCCTGGGCGGTGGCGACGGCGGCCTGCTGCCGGGCGGCGGCGGCCAGATCACCGACAATAGCGGCCAGGACAACGGTGCCACACCGGCCAATGACGAGATGAAGCAGTTCGTGGCGACCGTGCTGGCCGAGACCGAGGACACCTGGACCGGCATCTTCAAGTCGCAGGGATTGACCTACGAGGATCCCAAGCTGGTGCTGTTTTCCGGCCAGGTGCGCTCGGCCTGCGGCTTTGCCTCCGCGGCGGCCGGACCGTTCTATTGTCCCGGCGACCACAAGGTCTATCTGGACATGACCTTCTTCCAGCAACTCGACCAGCAGTTCGGCGCTTCGGGCGAATTTGCCCGCGCCTATGTGATCGCGCATGAAATCGGCCATCATGTGCAGAACCTGACCGGCATCATGTCCAAGTTCAACCAGATGCGGCAGAGCATGGGCGAGGTCGAGGCCAACCAGATGTCGGTGCGAATCGAGCTTCAGGCCGACTGCTTTGCCGGTGTGTGGGCCCACTACACCGGACAGAAAGGCATATTGGAGCAGGGCGACATCGAAAGCGCGCTGAACGCCGCCAAGCAGATCGGCGACGACACGCTGCAGAAGAAGATGCAGGGCTATGTCGTGCCGGAAAGCTTCAACCACGGCACCTCGCAGCAGCGGCAGACCTGGCTGGCGCGTGGTTACAAGAGCGGCAAGCTGTCGGATTGCAACACGCTGAGTGGGCCGATCTGACCAGACCGTTGTCGAGCTTCACCTGCCGGCGATGCTGCCGTCAGGTGGTGTCAGGATGAATAGATTCGGCCTGTTCCTGCATTGTTCCTTTCCGCGAGCTCGCCTATAAGGTGCGTCCGCCTGCGCCTGAGGGCGAGCAGAGGAGCTTGATCCTGCATGATCGACCCCAAAACCGCCAGACGGGGCCTTGCGCTCGTCTTCACCACGCTGCTGCTCGACATTATCGGCTTCGGCATGATCATGCCGGTGCTGCCGGCCTATCTCCGGGAATTGACCGGGGTCAGCATCAGCGGCGCGGCGATCGAAGGCGGCTGGCTGTTCTTCGTCTATGCGGCGATGCAGTTCTTCTTCGCACCGATCATGGGCGGCTTGAGCGACCGGTTCGGGCGGCGGCCGATCCTGCTCGCATCGGTGCTGACCTTCTCCATCGACAATCTGATCTGCGCCGTCGCCTGGTCCTACCCGATGCTGTTCATCGGGCGCGTGCTGGCCGGCATTTCGGGCGCCAGCTATTCGACGACATCGGCCTTCATCGCCGACATCTCGAACGATGACAATCGGGCTAAGAATTTCGGCCTGCTCGGCATCGCATTTGGCGTCGGCTTCGTCATCGGGCCGGTTCTGGGCGGGCTGCTCGGCACGTTCGGGCCGCGCGTGCCGTTCTATTTCGCCGCCGGGCTCGCCTTCGTGAATTTCCTCATCGCTTTGTTTTTCCTGCCGGAAACGCTCGATGACAAGCACCGCCGCCGCTTCGAGTGGAAACGCGCCAACCCGGTCGGCACGCTTCTGCAGATGCGCCAATATCAAGGCATCGGCTGGATCGGGCTTGTCTTCTTCCTGATGACGCTCGGGCATATGATGTATCCGGCGGTCTGGTCGTTCGTCTCCAGCTACCGCTATGGCTGGAG
>NZ_RZPF01001250.1:0-829 GCF_004022735.1 Mesorhizobium sp. M7A.F.Ca.AU.001.01.1.1 | reverse complement strand
GGAATAGGGCAGCGCCAGGCCGATCGCCTCGGCGACGGTCGCCATGGTGTTGGCGGTGAACTGGGCGCCGCAGGAACCGGCCGAGGGACACGCGACCTGTTCGATCTCAAGCAGTTCGTCATCGCTGATCGTGCCGACCGAGTGCTGGCCGACCGCCTCGAAAACATCCTGCACGGTGATCTGGCGGCCGCGATAGCTGCCGGGCAGGATCGAACCGCCATAGATGAAGATCGACGGCACATTGAGCCGCACCATGGCCATCATCATGCCGGGCAGCGACTTGTCGCAGCCGGCGAGCCCAACCAGCGCGTCGTAGCAATGGCCGCGCATGGTGAGCTCGACCGAATCGGCGATGACCTCGCGCGACACCAGGGACGACTTCATGCCCTGGTGACCCATGGCGATGCCATCGGTGACGGTGATGGTGCAGAATTCGCGCGGCGTGCCGCTGGCGGCCGCGACGCCCTTCTTGACCACCTGCGCCTGGCGCATCAGCGAAATGTTGCAGGGCGCCGCCTCGTTCCAGCAGGAGGCGACCCCGACCAGCGGCTGCGCAATCTCGGCCGCCGACAAACCCATGGCATAGAGATAGGAACGATGCGGCGCACGCGCCGGACCGACGGTCACATAGCGGCTAGGGAGCTTAGCCTTGGAGATGACTTTGGCGTCCATACTCTTCCTTGCCCCATCTTCCCTGCAAATGGGGCGGAGCGGCCTGCCCCCTCGCCGAGCCTTTTGGCGCGTGTCCCGAGACAAGATCGAGGTGCGCCGGGTTTATGGCGGGAAATGGGCAATTTCCTCAGCCTGACCTCTACCGCAGGGGGTGGTC
>NZ_RZPF01001249.1:0-830 GCF_004022735.1 Mesorhizobium sp. M7A.F.Ca.AU.001.01.1.1 | reverse complement strand
GCCCCTGGCCGCGCGACGAGCCGACAATACCACGTGGCTGAAAGGCGAAACGGTCCGTCCGCATCAAACCCGCCGCTTGCCGGCGGCGGTCGCGCCATCGCCGACACCAGCCGCAAAATCGAAATCCCCATAGCCATCGACTGTGGCCCACGGGTTCCTTCCTCGGGGACTTTCGTACGCCTGCCGGCGCCCGAAACTCTTCACGCAAGCGGACGGGCGCTTCGGGCTGCGACCCTAAAGAGCGGACATTCCGGTTTGGCGTGGGCATCGTCGTGATTTTACCAAAGCGGGAAGTGTGCCGGCAGACTCGAACGATATGGCAGCGGCAATATTACTTCTACTCCGAACGATGGCGGTGACTGAACTGCACAACGATAGTCGCAAGATATCCACCGACACCGAAGAAGGCAAGAAGGCCGTCGCCGATCTCAAGGAAGGTCTGAAGACAAGACGCTGGGTGCATCCCTCTCGACCAGCCAGTTGACCTTCATTCAGCAGAATTTCGGCGATGTCGCGAGGTCAAGACCTGCAATTCCTCCGAACAGGTTCAGCTCGATCTCGAGAGCGGGCGACTAGACGGCCAGTTCGACAACATCGTGTTCGCGCGCGACCGCGCGTCGAAGAGCAATGGCGCGCTTGTGACCAGCGGACCGCTGCTGGTTGGCGGCATCATGGCAACCAATGTCTGCCTCGGCATCCGCAAGAACGAGCCGGAACTGCAGGCCCTTCTCAACAAGGCGCTCGCCGAGATGGTAGCCGACGGCACGTTGGCGGCCACGTCTCAAGAATGGTTCGGCGTCGACCTCAGCCCGAAAGGCTGAGGTCGACGC
>NZ_RZPF01001248.1:0-832 GCF_004022735.1 Mesorhizobium sp. M7A.F.Ca.AU.001.01.1.1 | reverse complement strand
GCCCGGGCCAAGCCGCGCGGGACCTAGCCTTTGGAGCTTCGCGGCTGTAATTCATGGCCATGATCAACGTTTTGCGTTCGCCCGATTTCCAGCAGAGCCAGAGACTGCGCCTCAACACGCTAATCCGGTTGCGATGGCTTGCCATTGTCGGTCAGAGCCTGGCGGTGCTCGTCGTCGCCTATGGGCTGAAGTTTCCGCTGCCGGTCAGCCTCTGCTTTGCCCTGATCGCCTGTTCGGCCTGGATGAACCTGTTTCTCGCCTTTCGCTTTCCGGCGGCACACCGGCTCACGCCGCTTGCGGCCTTCGGCATCCTCATCTTCGACAGCCTGCAGCTTGCCGGCCTGCTCTACATGACCGGCGGCCTCACCAATCCGTTCTCGCTGCTGATGACCGTGCCTGTCGTCATTTCGGCGACATCGCTGCCCCTGCGCCTGACTGCCATCCTCGGCGGGCTGGTCATGTCGGCGGCGACCTTTCTGGTCTTTGTCCATCTGCCGCTGCCCTGGCATGAGGATGCGCCGCTGGCCATGCCTTTTCTCTATGTCGCCGGCATGTGGATGGCGGTGCTGTCCTCGATCGCCTTCACCGCCATATATGCTTTTCGGGTGGCAGCCGAAGCCCGGCTTCTGGCCAATGCGCTCGCCGCAACAGAGCTGGTGCTGCAGCGCGAGCAACACCTTTCGGCGCTCGACGGGCTGGCCGCCGCGGCCGCGCACGAGCTCGGCACGCCGCTCGCCACCATCGCGCTTGTCGCCAAGGAGATGGAAAAGGCGCTCGGCAAGGATCCGAAATATGGGGAAGACGTGACGCTGTTGCGTTCGCAGAGCGAGCG
>NZ_RZPF01001247.1:0-835 GCF_004022735.1 Mesorhizobium sp. M7A.F.Ca.AU.001.01.1.1 | reverse complement strand
CTCAACGCCCGTTCGGTGCTGACTGCTTCGCGCAAGGCGATCCCGTGGCTGAAGAAACAGGGCGGCTTCATCGTCAACACCTCCTCGATCGCCGCCCGCAATGGTGCCGGCGGCGGCGCCGGGCTTTACGGCTCTGCCAAGGCTTTCGTCTCCAATGTGACGCGCGGCATGGCAAAGGAGCTGATCGGCTTCGGCATCCGCGTCAACGCGGTGGCGCCCGGCACCATTCTCACCCCGTTCCACGAGCGCTATTCGACCGACGAGCAGATCAAGGGCATGGTCGCCACCATTCCGCAGGGACGCGCCGGCACGGCGCAGGATTGCGTCGGCGCCTATCTGTTCCTCTCTTCCGACCTTCTCAGCGGCTACATCACCGGCCAGGTGATCGAGGTGAATGGCGGCCAGTTGATGCCTTGAACGGCTATCGCCATACTGGCGATCTGCACGCTCTTGTCGAAAACCTCAAAGGAGACAACGGAATGTACGGACTGATCGGCAAGATGCGGGCGTCGCGCGGCCAGCGCGACGCGGTCATGGACCTCCTGCGCGCCAGCACCGGCGCCCTGTCGGGCTGCCTGAGCTATATCATCGCGCGCGATCCCGCCGATGCCGACGCGATCTGGGTCACCGAAGTGTGGACCGACGCCGAAAGCCACAAGGCCTCGCTGCAGCTTCCCGAAGTCCAGGCAGCGATCGCCAAGGCGCGGCCGTTCATCGCCGGCTTCGAATTCCAGGTCGAGACCCACCCCGTCGGCGGCTTCGGCCTAGCCGACAGCAAGACGGGGTGAGTTCGATGCCAATTTTGAGGAGCAATCTTTGACGCAGACAGTAAACA
>NZ_RZPF01001246.1:0-836 GCF_004022735.1 Mesorhizobium sp. M7A.F.Ca.AU.001.01.1.1 | reverse complement strand
GAGACAGCGGCGATGCCCTTCACATGGCCGACGCGCGGCCTGCGCGGCGACGTGCCGCCAAAGCGCGTCGACGCGCTGCTCGGCTATTATTCCTTCGATGCCGGCGCCACTTTCGTCGAAGGCACGTGGGCCGCGATCAAGTCTTCCTACGACGTAGCGCTGACCGCCGCCGGCCTGCTCAAGGATGGCGAGGCTTCCGCCTTCGCGCTCTGCCGTCCGCCCGGCCACCATGCCGGGGCTGGCTTCATGGGCGGCTATTGCTACATCAACAACGCCGCTGTCGCCGCGCAATGGTTCCGCGACCACGGCGCCAAACGCATCTCGATCCTCGATGTCGACTACCATCACGGCAACGGTACGCAGGAGATCTTCTACGACCGTGCCGACGTCCAGGTGCTCAATCTGCATGGCGATCCGATGGTCGAGTACCCGTTCTTCCTCGGCCATGCCGACGAACGCGGCGCGGGTGCCGGCGAAGGCTTCAACATCAATTATCCGATGCCCTTCGGCACCGACTGGGATGCATGGAACGCCTCGCTCGAGGATGCCTGCGGCAGGCTCGCCGCTTATGCACCGGATGTCGTCATCGTCTCGCTGGGTGTCGATACGTTCGAGAAGGACCCGATCAGCCAGTTCAAGCTGAAGACGTCTGATTATCCCAAGATCGGCCGCCGCATCGCCAGGCTCGGCCTGCCGACGCTGTTCGTCATGGAAGGCGGCTATGCCGTCGAGGAGATCGGCATCAACGCGGTCGGCGTGCTGACCGGGTTCGAGGATCGGTAAATGCCTGTCGTCCAGGAGCATCTGGCGGTTTTGGGACAACGACAGGCATAAGC
>NZ_RZPF01001245.1:0-837 GCF_004022735.1 Mesorhizobium sp. M7A.F.Ca.AU.001.01.1.1 | reverse complement strand
TGCGCACGTCGGCGACGTTCTTCATCTTTGGGTGAAGATGGATGCCGTTGACGGCGATGTCGCCCTCCTGATGCGATTCGAGGCGATTGAAGCAGCGGATCAGTGTCGACTTTCCGGAGCCGGACGGACCACAGATGACGATGCGTTCGCCTTTGTGGACCGTCAGATTGATGTCCTTCAGGGCATGGAACTGGCCGTACCATTTGGAGACGGCTCTGGCTTCAATGATGGCTTGAGCGCTCATCGCACCTTGCTCCTGGCATAGTGTCGTTCGATGCGGGACTGGATCAGCTCGAGGCAGATCGACAGCATCCAGTAGATGAGAGACGCCGAAATCAGCATCTCCATGTGCTGGAAGGTCTTCTGACCCAGCGTGCGGGCAAGGAACATCAGTTCCCAGACGCCGATGACCGAGACCAGCGAACTGTCCTTGAGCATGGAAATGAACTGGTTGCCGGTCGGCGGAATGATGACCGGAAGCGCCTGCGGCAGTATGATCCGGCGCATGGTCAACGAAAAGCCAAAACCCATCGAGCGCGATGCTTCCCATTGACCACGGTCGATGCTCTGGATTCCCGATCGGAAAATTTCGGTCATGTAGGCGCCGTAGCACAGCGAGAGCGCCAGGATGCCGGCGGGAACCGCACCGACCACGAAGCCCAGTTGCGGCAGGCCGAGATAGATCAGATAAACCTGCATCAGGAGCGGCAGGCCGCGAAAGAACGAAGTGTAGAAGCTTGCGATGGCGTAGGCGAAGCCGTTGGTGGACAGCTTGGCTACGGCACCCAGTATGGCGATCAGGGAGGCGATGATGATGGAGATGGCCGAGACGTAGAG
>NZ_RZPF01001244.1:0-839 GCF_004022735.1 Mesorhizobium sp. M7A.F.Ca.AU.001.01.1.1 | reverse complement strand
GCCGCAGCCTGCTCGCCGCAGCCGGCGCTTTCGGCCTCGCCTCAATGGTCAATCCAAAAGTTTCCTGGTCGAGCGACGGGCCGATCCTCAAGGTGCGCTCCTACGCCGACATCCAGACGCTCGACCCTTGCTTCCGGCTGGCGGCGCCTGAAGGCGACATCACCAGCGTCATCTTCGCCGGCCTCGTCGTCACCACGCCTGGCGACAGCTGGGGCTGGCGGCCGATGGCGGCGGAAACGATCAAGCAGCTCGATCCGCTGACCGTCGCCTTCCAGCTGCGCGACAATATCGGCTTCACCGATGGCTACGGCCAGATGACGGCCGAAGACGTCAAGTTTTCGATCGAACGCATCGCCGACCCAGCCAACAAGAGCCCCTATTCCGGCGACTGGGCAACGCTCAAGGAAGTCGAGGTCAAGGACAAGCTGTCGGGGCTGATCCACCTGAAACAAGCCTTCGCGCCGCTGTGGACGTCGACTTTGCCGACGCCGTCCGGCACCATCCTGTCAAAGCGCGCCATCACCGAGCTCGGTGGCAAGATGGGCGTCAAGCCAGTGGCTCAGTCAGGCCCCTACATCCTGAAGGAATGGCTGCCCAAGCAGCGCACGGTGCTGGTCCGCAATCCCGACTGGAAGTACGAGCAAGGTGCCTTCGCGGAAATCCACATTCATCCGATCGAGGACGAGAAGACCGCCGAACTCGGCTATGAGGCCGGCGACCTCGACTACACCTGGACCGCGGTCTCCTCGATCTCGCGCCTGAAGCAGACGCCGCCGCCGAAGACGACAGTGGTGGAGAAGCCTTCGCTGGCCTTTGTCTGGCTCGGCATGAACCAGGAT
>NZ_RZPF01001243.1:0-841 GCF_004022735.1 Mesorhizobium sp. M7A.F.Ca.AU.001.01.1.1 | reverse complement strand
GCTCGATGGTGCGGCACCTCTAGCCGGCGAAAGCGTTCCTCTGTTCGAGGCGGTGGATCGTGTTCTGGCGGAACCGGTCGTGGCACTCCGTACCCAGCCACCTTTCAACGCTTCCGCCATGGATGGCTATGCCGCTCGAGCCGCCGACGTGGCGTCGGTACCATCCAGGCTGTCGGTGATCGGCATGGCGCCGGCCGGACGTGGTTTTGCCGGTAGGATCGGCAAGGCACAAGCGGTGCGCATCTTCACCGGCGCGCCGCTGCCCGAAGGCGCCGACACCATCGTCATCCAGGAGAATGTCCGCGACCTCGGCGGCGGCGAAATCGAAGTGACCGAGCCGACGGCGCAATGGCGCAATATCCGTCGCATCGGGCTCGATTTTTCAACAGGCGACATGCTGCTCGAAAGAGGCCGTTTGCTCGACCCGGCGGCACTGTCGCTGGCAGCATCGGCCAACCATCCCCAGGTCAAGGTGGTAAGACGACCGCTGGTCGCCATCATCGCCACCGGCGACGAATTGCTGCCGCCGGGCAGTAATCTCGGCCCGGACCAGATCATCTCGTCCAATGCCTATGGCGTCGCTGCCACCGCACACTCGGTCGGCGCCCGCGCGCTCGATCTCGGCATTGCCGCCGATCGCAAGGAGGCCATCGCCGAACTGGTGCAAAAAGCGGTGGCGGCCGGTGCGGATGTCATCGTGACGCTTGGTGGCGCCTCGGTCGGCGATCACGACCTGATCCACGACGTGCTGACCGGCGAAGGCATGACGCTCGGCTTCTGGAAGATTGCCATGCGCCCCGGCAAGCCGCTGATGTTCGGCCGCCTCGGCGATATCAGGTGC
>NZ_RZPF01001242.1:0-844 GCF_004022735.1 Mesorhizobium sp. M7A.F.Ca.AU.001.01.1.1 | reverse complement strand
TCGTACCAACCGACGTATTGGTGATGGTGCCGCCGAAGGCATCAAGGCAACCGGCGCCGGCGTGGTGAACGTCAATGTTGCCGGCACGGCCAGCGGCGTAGCGCGCGGTGTGACGGTGACGGGTTCCAGCGGCACCATCACCAATACGTCGGTTGGTACGATCCGCAACAGCTCCGGGCTGCTGACCGACTCAGCGCTCGTGGCCACCGGCGGGCCGTTCGTCCTTGCCAACGCAGGTTTCATCACCGGTACGGTGACCTTTGGCGCTGCTGCTGACACATTCAACAACAACGGCACTTGGCGCACGGCGGGCGGCACCAGCGATTTCGGCGGCGGCGGCGACACGATGACCAATGGTCCCGGGAGCATCGTCGATGCTGCCGGAGTGGGCGGTATCGCGACAACCAACTTCACCAACCTGGCGATGTTCGTGAATCAAGGCCGCACGACGGTGGTCAACGGCTTCGCCGGCGATGTGCTCAACACGAGCGGCAATGCGCAGTTCGATGGAAGCTCGATCTATGCGGTCGATATCGGGGGCCTCAATCAATCGGACAAGTTTGTCTCGACTGGCACGACGACGCTGGCTGCCGGTTCCACTCTTGAAGTCCATATGGTGGGCAACCTGCAAGTCGGCGCGCAATACAAGGTGCTCACCGCCGACGGCGGCTTGACCGGCGAATTCGGTTCGGTGACCGGCGTCACCAATACCGCATTCCTGTCGGTGACCGACACCTACGACGCCAACAACGCCTATCTCGACGTGGCCAAGGTGCGTGACTTCGCCGATGCCGGGCTGACGCCGAACCAGATCGCCACGGGCGAAGGGCTGGACAGCCTGACT
>NZ_RZPF01001241.1:0-850 GCF_004022735.1 Mesorhizobium sp. M7A.F.Ca.AU.001.01.1.1 | reverse complement strand
GCGAACACCCGGCGCGCCTACGCCGCCGATTGGAAGCATTTTTGCGCCTGGGCGCGCCGCCAGCATCTCGATGTGTTGCCGCCCGACCCGCAGGTCGTTGGCCTTTACATCACGGCCTGCGCGTCCGGTAAGGTGACGGGCGACAAGAAGCCGAACGCCGTCTCGACCATCGAGCGACGTCTCTCCTCGATGACCTGGAATTTTTCTCAGCGTGGCCAGCCATTGGACAGGAAGGACCGGCATATCGCCACTGTGCTGGCCGGCATTCGCAACACCCACGCCTCCCCTCCCCGGCAAAAGGAAGCCATTCTGACTGAAGACCTGATTGCCATGCTCGAGACCCTTGACCGTGGAACGTTGCGCGGCCTGCGCGACCGCGCCATGCTCCTGTTGGGTTTCGCCGGCGGCCTGCGGCGTTCTGAAATCGTTGGCCTGGACGTTGCCAGGGACCAAACCCAGGACGGCCGCGGCTGGATCGAGGTTTTGGACAAAGGCGTTCTCGTCGCATTGCGCGGAAAGACCGGCTGGCGCGAGGTCGAGATCGGCCGTGGCTCGTCCGATGCCACATGCCCGGTTGTGGCGGTGCAAACCTGGCTGAAACTGGCGAGGGTCGGCCATGGGCCGTTGTTTCGACGCGTCACCGGAAACGGCAAAGCAGTTGCAGCCGAGCGGCTCAACGACCAGGAAGTGGCGCGGCTGGTCAAACGCACCGCCCTCGCAGCCGGGGTTCGTGGCGACCTGTCCGAAGGCGATCGTGCAGAGAAATTTTCCGGTCATTCCTTGCGCGCCGGTCTTGCCTCATCGGCTGAGGTCGACGAGCGTTACGTTCAAAAGCAGCTTGGCCATACGT
>NZ_RZPF01000123.1:0-11424 GCF_004022735.1 Mesorhizobium sp. M7A.F.Ca.AU.001.01.1.1 | reverse complement strand
TCTCCATGCTGACCGTCACCCATGCCGCGATGGGCGAGGCCGTGTTCGGCATCGCGCCGGCTCATGCGCAGGTCTGGGCAACGCTGCGCACCCGGCGTCACGAGCGCATGGCGAACCTTTGTGCTGCTGCCGAAGCACTGGTCGCCAGGATCGCCGGCGAGCATCGCCTTACCGCCCGCTGGGACTATCACGAGATCTTCGTCGCCAGCGTCAACGCGCCGGACGCGGTGGAGCATCTGCGGCGCGCGCTCGATGAAGAGGGCGTATCGCACGGCGAAGAGGCCCTGCCGATGCGCGCCTCGGAAGATTTCGGCCTGTTCGGCCATAGTGCCAAGTCGGCGATGTTCTTCCTCGGTGCGGGCGAGCGGCACCCCGCCTTGCACAATCCCGACTATGACTTTCCCGACGACCTGATCCCGATCGGGTCGAGGATCTTCATGCGCACGGCACGCAATCTCCTGGGTTGACCTCCGCCAACTCCAACGCCGAAAGGAACATGCAATGCCAAAGATACCGAAGAACACGATTTGCCTTTGGTTCGACAAGGACGCCGAGGCTGCGGCGCGCTTCTACGCAGAGACCTTTCCCGACACCAGCGTGGGCGCCGTTCACCGTGCGCCGAGCGATTTTCCGTCCGGCAAGAAAGGCGACGTGTTGACGGTCGAATTTACCGTCGCCGGCATTCCCTGCATCGGATTGAACGGCGGCTCCACATTCAAGCAGAACGAGGCCTTCTCGTTCCAGATCGCCACCGACGATCAGCAGGAAACCGACCGCTACTGGAATGCCATCGTCGGCAATGGCGGCCAGGAGAGCGTGTGCGGCTGGTGCAAGGACAAATGGGGCGTGTCTTGGCAAATCACGCCGCGCACGCTGACCGAGGCCATGGCGGCCGGCGGCGAGGAAGCCAAACGCGCCTTTGATGCGATGATGGAGATGACAAAGATCGACGTCGCGGCGATCGACGCAGCCCGGCGCGGCTGACCTCGATCGGGGCTGAGTTGCTATCTGACCTTGATGACGACCTTGCCCTTGGCGCGTCCTGTTTCGACATAGGCCAGCGCCTCATTGGTCGCCTCGAAGGGAAATATCCGGTCGACGACCGGGCGGATCGCGCCGGATTCGATGAGCGATGCGATCTTGCTCAGCTGCTCGCCCTGCGCCCACATGAAAAGGAACGAGAACGTCACGCCACGGCGCTTGGCTTTCGCTCGAATACCGCGGCTCAGCAGGCGAAGCACCAGCCTCAGCACCACGTTCAGTCCCTTTTCCCTGGCAAATTCCGGATCCGGTGGGCCGGAGATGGAGATGAGCTTGCCACCCGGTTTCAGCACATTCAGTGATTTTTCAAGTGTCTTGGCGTCCTGGCTGTTCAAGACGACGTCGTAGCCCGAAAGGACTTTCTCGAAATCGTCTTTCCTGTAGTCGACGACGATATCGGCGCCGAGCCCCTTGACCAGACCGGCACTCGCCGCGCTGGCGGTGGTCGCAATGGTCGCGCCGAGATGCTTTGCCAGTTGGATGGCGAATGTCCCCACGCCGCCGGAACCGGCTTGAATGAAGACCTTCTGTCCCTTCTTCAGCTTGGCCCTTTCGACGAGCGCCTGCCAGGCGGTCAGGCCGACCAGCGGGATCGAGGCCGCCTCCTCCATGCTGAGGTTCCCGGGTTTCAGGGCCACGTCGGCTTCATCCATGGCTATGAACTCGGCGAACGTCCCGATCCGGCCATCGCGCGGCCGCGCATAGACGTCGTCGCCCAGGTCGAATTTGCGGACTTTCGATCCCACGCGCACAACCCTCCCGGCCACGTCGTGACCCAGGATGAAGGGCCAGCGATAGGGCAGGATCAGCTTGAACTCTCCGGTTTTGACCTTGGAATCGAGCAGGTTCACCGCCGCGGCGTGGACCTCGACCAGGACATCGCTGTCCCCGAGTTTCGGCTCCGGCATTTCGGCTAGCCGCAGAGTGCCGTTCTTGCTGTACTTGTCGACGACGAATGCCTTCATGGCAGTGACTTTCTGAGAGTGATTTTGGTGTGTCGCATGTGCGTGAAATCCTCTGCTCGCTGTGTTCAAACGGGCAGGCGGAATTGTTTCCGCAGGCTCTTGTCGAATATCCCCGCGGGAGCAAAGCGACGCAGCAGGCTGACCTGGCGCGCAGCCTTGCCGGCGGTGTAGCGCCGTTGCGGACGGGCATCGGTCGCTGCCTTGACGACCACTTGCGCCACCATTTCCGGCCGGTCGGCGACAGGCATCACGTCGCGAAGCAGCGCTTCCAGCGTAGCGCGGGCCTGATCGTATTCCTGCAACGGCGAATCCGGCTGGATCCCGTTCTGGTCGAAGACAGTACGAACGAATGCCGGCTCGATGACCGAAACGCGGATGTTGAAGGCGCGAACCTCGTGGTCGAGCGATTCCGAATAGCCCTCGAGCGCGTGCTTGACCGCCGAATAATGCGCTGAATACGGCGCGGGCACCAGTCCCAGCACAGAGCCGATATTGATGATGCGCCCCTCGCCACGCTGCCGCATCGACGGCAGCACCGCATTGGTCATGCGGATGACGCCGAACAGATTGACGTCGAACAGAGCCTGCACCTGGGCAATCGAGAATTCCTCGGCGCCTCCAAGCTGGCCGACCCCGGCATTGTTGACCAAGAGGTCGATCCGGCCGGTCTGCGAGAGCACCGTCGAAACGAGTGCGGCAACGGCCTCACTGTCGGTCACGTCGCAGATCAGCATGATCACCCCGTCCGGATCGTTGCCGGCCTTGCGCCGGCTGGTTCCGAAGACGGTGAACCCGGCCCGCGCAAGGGCTTCGGCACTGGCGCGGCCGATGCCCGAAGAGGCTCCGGTCACAACAGCGGTTTTTCCGGCATTCGTTTTCATTTCGTGCTCCAAACTCATGGGGGCTAGCTTTTTTGCATCTGTTAAATTACAGTCGTAATATCAGATTATGATCATAATGCAATAGCAGAAAGGAATAGCAGCCATGCGCTACGAAAAGGGCAGGAAGGACGCCTCGCGCGGCCGGATCCTGGAGGTCGCCGCGGAACGCTTTCGGAAAAACGGCATAGCGGCGTCCGGACTGGCAACCATCATGGGCGACGCCGGGCTGACGAACGGGGCTTTCTATCCCCACTTTCAATCAAAGGCGGCGCTTGTCCGTGAAACGGTCGCTGCAGCTCTCGAGGATCAATCCGACGAGATACGGCAAGCATTGGCCTCCGGCGGCTTGGCAATGGCCATAGACACATATCTGTCTGCGGCGCATCGGGATAATCCCGGGAAGGGCTGCGCCTCTGCCGCCTTGCTGGCGGAAATCGCCCGCGAGCCACCCGAAACGCGTCAGCTTTATACCGAGCGTTTGCTGACCCAGGTGCGCCAGGTGTCGGTAGAGCTGCCGCCGCAAACTCCTGATCCGGAGGGCGTTGCGTTCGCTATCTTTGCGACCCTCATTGGCACGCTTCAACTGGCCCGTGCCGTGGAGGGAACGGAATTGTCGGATCGTATCCTTGCGGCAGGGAAAGCTGCGGCGCGCGCGCTGATCGAGCAGAGTTAGGGGATGTCACGCGTGGGCACGTCAAAGACATCCTCAGGCGGTGCGACGCCCAGCCCCGCATCGGCCCCTTGGGCAGGAACAGCACCGCCCGTATGATGGTCAGATGCGCGCCCGCTCTTCAGTGCCCGGTGCCGCGACCGAAGGACCTGGCGTCCTTGGCCAGCACCAGCTCGGCATCGTCGGTAACATAGCTGACATAGCGATAGTCGCGGATGAAGCTGATCTGACCTTCTCGCCACTCCAGCCACATGAAATGATGCGGTTTCTGGTCGGCATGGCTTTCGAACACAGCGATCACCTCGCGGCCGTCGAGCCAGGCCGGCGTCAGCCACACGCGGTCGCTTTTGGCGTAGATCGTGAAGAACATGCCGACATCCGCCGCACCCGAGCGCGTCGCATGCAGGGACTGATGAAGCCTGACGTCGTCGGCAAGCAGGGCGCGCAAGCCGTCCCAATCCCGCTGGTTGAACAGGGTCGCATAACGGACCACGGCGGCCGACGCGATACGCGCATCGGGAGCCGAACTGGCCTGCGCACTGACTTCCCTAAGCCGGGCGCGGCCGCGCGCCAAGTGCCCTTTCACCGCATCGACGGTGATGCCGAGCAAAGCAGCGATCTCGGCCAGCGGCTCGTCGAGCACATCTCTGAGGATGACGACGCTGCGCTGGAGCAGCGGAAGCTCCGCGAAGCGCGACACTGCGGTCTGTATAGCTTGCCTGCGCATCAGCATCTCCACCGGGTCGGCTTTGGTGTCGTCGGCAATTTCAAGCGCCGCCTCGATAGGCTCCGCCGCGCGGATCGCGCGGCTGCGCAGCAGGTCAAGCGCACGGTTGTGGGCGACGCGGAACAGCCAGGGCCTGAGCTGCGGCACCTCGCCCAGCTCATTCAGCGCAACGAAGGCTCGCGCAAACGTGTCCTGCACGACATCCTCCCCGTCGATGACCGAGCCCATCAGGCGCGCGCAATAGCGGTGCAGCTCTGGCCGCATCGCGGCGGCAAGGGCAAGCAGCCCTTCCCGTCGGTCGCGGTCCACGGCAGGATCTCGTTCGCTCAAGCCGCAGCCCCCTCCATCACGGTTACGCCCGCGTCGCCATTGAGGCCGAAGACGATCCCCTCGGCATATTGCGGGTCTTCCAGCACGGAAACCACCCTGTCGCCGAAGGTTCGGGGCGGCATCGGCGCACCGAAGCGGGTGACGAATTGTTCGGGCGTGATGCCCATGGATCCGGAATAGGCGCCGGCCGCCGCATCGCCTGTTCCGGTGCCGAGGATCATCTGCCGCGGCACGATCGCCTGAAAGCGGATGCCGAGCTTCTTCTCCAGCGAAACGCCGTTGGCGTACTTCGCCATGAACCACAGCATGCGCTTGGCGCCGCCATAGCCGCCCGACAACTGCGACCCGGTGACGGCGGCACCGCTCGATCCCACCAGAACACGGCTGCCCGGCTTGAGCGGCAGGTTGAGCGCCGCCTGCAGCCAGTATAGCCCGGCCTTGACGTCGGTTTCCCAGGCGATTGAAAAATCTTCCCAGCTCAGTTGGTCCAACCGGCCCATCCGGGGCGTGGCACCAGCATTCAGGACCACGACGTCAGGACGAACCTCGCTAAGAATGCGATAGGCCGCGCCCTCCTCCGCAACGTCGGCGCGGATAGTGGCGACCCCAAGCCGCGCACCGACCGCATCCAGCGCCTCGACGCCACGGGCAACGACGGTCACACTGGCGCCCTGTTCGACCAGCGCCTCGACCAATCCGAGGCCAAGCCCACGGCTGCCACCGGTGACCACGATTTCTTTATTCCTGAGGCTCATCGACCCTGCTCCTTAGCTTCACTGTAGCTAAGACGTTTGAGGGTCGGAAAAAGAGCCAAGGTTTGGCGAGGCGCGCTGTCGCGGCGACGATCCGCGACATGCCGGCAATACTGGCGATCGGGCGGAAAGCTGCCTGTCCGCTTTCGGCCTAAAATGCGATGCCCGATATTGGACGCAGTAAGGTTAGAGGCTGCCGGCGATGAAAGCGCTGCCGGTCCATGCTGCAGCATCCCAGCCGGATATGTTCAGAAGTCGAGAGCGACCATCATGCCGCGGACTTCGGCCATTTCCAGCAGCAGGTCTTGGAGTCTTTCGTCCAGTGCGGCACCGGTCAGCGCCAGAAGCTCGGTGACGCTCTCTCTCATCGATATGACGGCGGCGCCTGTCTTCTCGGCGAGCAGCCGTCCGATGGCAGCTCGGATCAGGTCGTCCTGATCAGACATTGCTTCACCTCCCAACGCACTGCAACCTCCCCTTGCTTTCCATGCCTCACCGCCGCTTTCGACAACAGGGCGTGATTTCCCATACCGTATGATTTTTGATGCGACATCGGGCAGCTTTGCTCATGCCAGCAGATCGTCTCGATGAGCCCGCCAGTCGTTCAACACCGACAATGAGGGCAGGAGCGAAAAATGGCCGGGCTGGACCGTTTCAACCGCTGCAAGCAGTGCCAGAGGCACTTCGTGCCGATAAAGCCCAATGCACACGCCCCCTTTGGCCGTTGCCGGCAATTCCGTGACGGTGTCGAAAATCGAAAACGTACCCGTTGGCTCTTCCACGATTTCGAAACGCCCCACCCCAAACCTCCCTCTGCACAAAAGTAGCGACCAACGCGGACATCCCCCTAGTGGTTCCCTAGGCTGGCAGTTTTTTTCGCGCCTTGGTTGTAGCGCATGCCGGCAGGACAGTCATGCCCGCAGGGCGCGCAGTCAAAAATCGCTACGCACATTTTAAATCTTGACGCGTGTCAATTTTTTATAAAACATGCGCAAACGCCGGCATGGCATCGGCCGGCGCTCTGGGAGGAGCAATGCCTGACATCGAAAAGCGCCCGAACCGGGGCGGCAGTCCGCACATCCCCAAGCTGGCAGCAGTCCGTTGGCGGATCGTCGCGCCAGGGGCCGGGGTCGCTTGCGCGCCGTCGGACATTGCAGTCGCCGGACGGCGACATCGATGCAGCCCATAAAACAATCAGGAGGAGGAAAAACCATGCGCATGTTCAATTGCCTGAAACTCGGCACGAGCCTGCTTGGCGCCGGCATGCTTGCAACCATCGTCTCGGCACCCGCCCACGCCGAGGATGCGGCGAAAGTCGCCGCCATCGTCAAAGGCCTCGACAATCCATTCTTCCAGACCATGCAGAAGGGCATCGAGGAGCAGGCCAAGGCCAACGGCGTCAGTGTCAGCGTCCAGGCCGCCGCCAACATGGGTGACGCCACCGGCCAGGCCGACCGCCTGACCGCCATGGCCATGCAGGATTTCGATTGCTACCTGGTCAACCCGATCAGCGTCTCCAACCTCGTCCAGGCGCTGGTGCCGGTCGCCCAAAAGAAGAAGCCGATCGTCAACATCGACTCGACCATCGACCCCGAGCAGGCCAAGGCCGCCGGCTTTGCCGTCTCGACCTATATCGGCACCGACAACGTCGCCGCAGGCGTGCTGGCCGGCGAAGAGATGCTGAAGCTGGTGCCTAAGGGTTCCAAGGTCGCGCTGGTCGCCGGCATCGTCGGCGATGTCGGCTCCAACGCCCGCATCAAGGGCTTCAGGCAGGCCGTCGAAGGCAAGCTCGAAATCGTGGTGATGGTCAGCGCTGACTGGGATCGCGAAAAGGCGTTGACCGCCGCCACCGATATCCTCGCCGCCCATCCGGACCTCGCCGGCTTCTTCGCCGCCAACGACATCATGGCCCTTGGCGTCGAGCGCGCCGTGCGGACGTCGGGCAAGGACGTCAAGGTGATCGGCCTAGACGGCATTGTCGATGCGCTGAAGTCGATCGCATCAGGCGAACTCACCGCCACCGTCGCCCAATACCCCTATGTCGTCGGCGCCATGGGCGTCGAAGCCTGTGCGGTCGCGGCCAAGGGCAAGGAACTGCCGGCCAACGTGCCGGCACCTGTGCTGTTGATCAACAAGGACAATGCCGAAGCGTCGCTAAAGAATTTTCCGCGTCCCGGCGGCGACTATCCCGATCCCTTCCGCGAGATGCTGAAGTGAGCACACCTGCAGACAACGCGCCCGCCGCCCATTCGGCGGGTGCGGAGGAGAGCCGTCCCTCCCTGGCGGCTCTCCTCCTCGATCCCTCCTTCTGGGCCGACTGGGCATCCGTCGTCGGCCTGGTCGGCCTCGTCATCGTCTTCGGCATCGCCCAGCCGGTCTTTCTCAGCGTCGCCAATCTGCAGGCGCTGCTGCTGGCGGCTGCGATCCTGGTCGTGCTGTCGATCGGCCAGACCTTCGTCATCGCCACCTCGGGCATCGATCTGTCGTTGGCGGCAGCCGTCATGCTCGGCGCCATCATCCTCGGCCTCGTCAATGCCGCCGGCTACGGCATCTTCATCGCCTGCGTGCTCGCGGTTCTCGCCACCAGCGCGGTGGGCTTCCTCAACGGGCTGATCATCACGGCAGGCAAAATCCCCGATTTCGTGGTGACGCTCGGCACGCTGTCGGGCATCACTGGCCTTGGCCTCATCCTGTCGGGCGGTGAACCGACCATGGTCGGCTCGACCTTCCTGCTCAGGCTCGCTTCCGGCTCGTTCGGACCGTTCAGCTATCCCGTATGGGTGGCGATCGCAGCCGTCATCGTCGCCCATATCGCGCTCTACCACACGCGTTTCGGCGTGCATCTGCTTGCCACCGGGGGCCAGGCCGAAAGTGCCGGCGCGCTCGGCATCCGCACCAACCGGGTCAAGATCGCCGCCTATACGATTTCCGGTCTCTGCGCCGGTGTCGCGGCCATTCTCCTGGTCGCCCGCATCGGCTCGGCCGAACCGCAGATCAACACCAGCCTGCTCTTGAATTCGGTGGCGGCGGTGGTGCTGGGCGGCGTCAGCCTGTTCGGCGGCCGCGCCAGCATTCTTGGGCCCGCCATCGGCGCGCTGATGCTCACGGCACTCGTCAATGGCCTGACCTTGCTCAATGTGTCGGCTTTCTACCAACCGCTTGCCGTGGGAGCCATCGTGGTGCTGGCGGCGCTGATCATGCGGTATCAGAAATGAGCGCTCCCCATCACATCCCCGCCGCTGAGGCGATCATCGCCTGCGAAGGGCTGAGCAAGCATTTCGGCGGCATCCGCGCCTTCACCGACGTCGCCTTCCAGGCCCGCCGCGGCGAGGTCACCGCCGTGATCGGCGACAATGGCGCCGGCAAGTCGACGCTGGTCCGCAGCCTGGTCGGCGTGCATCAGCCCGACGCCGGCGATCTGTTCTTCGACGGCCGGGCGCGGCCCTTCGCCAATCCCGACGAGGCGCGCAAGGCCGGCATCGAGACCGTGCACCAGAACCTGGCGCTGATCGACGAACTGACGGTCGCGCAGAACCTGTTCCTCAACCGCGAGATCGTGCGCCGCATCGGTCCCTTCGCTTTCCTCGACCGCAAGGCGATGAAACGCGAGGCCCGTTCCATGCTGTCGCGCCTGTCGATCAACGTGCCGTCGATCAACCAGCGTGTGCGGCGCCTGTCGGGCGGCCAGCGGCAGGCGATCTCGATCTGCCGCGCTGTCGGCTCCGGCGCCAAGCTGGTGGTGATGGACGAACCGACGGCGGCGCTCGGCGTGCAGGAGACGGCCAATGTCGAGGCGCTGATCCGACGCCTGCGCGAGCAGTCGGTCTCAGTCATCCTGGTCAGCCACAATTTCGATCAGGTCCGCCGCCTGTCCGACCAGATCTGGGTGATGCGGGCGGGAAAGATGGCGGCGACCGTGCGCGCCTCGGAGACATCAGGCAACGAGCTCGTCGCGCTGGTCACCGGCGCGGCATAGTCCTGCAGCATCAGACCTGAAATCAAAGGGAGTTTGCCGGTGGCACCAATTCGTGTCGGACTTATAGGTCTTGGAGAGGTCGCCCAGTCGATCCATCTGCCGGTGCTGAGCGATCAGCGCGAGCGCTGGGTGATCGCGGGCGTGTACGACGTGTCGCCCAGCCTGGTGGCGCTGTGCACCTCGCAACACCTGACGGCAAGAACCTTCGAGACGGCCGAGGCGCTAATAGCGTCACCCGACATCGACGCGGTGTTCGTGCTGTCATCCGACGACACCCACAGCCGCTTCGTGCACGCGGCGATTGCTGCCAACAAACATATCCTGCTGGAAAAGCCTGCCTGTCTGACGGTGCGCGAGATCGACGATCTGCTGGCGCTGATGCCGAGTTACGACAAGACCCTGTTCGTCGGCTATATGCGCCGCTACGCGCCGGCCTATCTGGCCGCCAGGGACGAGCTGCCGGCCTTCGCCGACATCACCCATGTCCGCATCTTCGACCTGATCTCGGAGGGCCGGCATTTCCTCAAGAAGAGCCAGAACGTCCTCTATCCCAACGACATAGACCCGGCCCTGCTGGCGCGTGGCGCCAAGGAGCGCGACGCGCTGATCCGCGAAGTCGTCGGTGCCGACGCGCCGGCCGACCTGGTGCGCGCCTATCGCGGGCTGACGGCGCTTTCCTCGCACCACATTTCAGCGATGCGCGGGCTGATCGGCGAGCCGGCGCGCGTGCTGGCCGCGCACCGCACCAATGGCGGCGCCAACACATCGGTCACCTTCGACTATGGCCATTTCGCTTGTCTCTACGACGCGGTGGTCGACGATCTCGGCCTGTTCGACGCAATGATCGAGGTGCGCTCCAACACCAGGCGCGTGCGCATCATCTACGACACGCCCTACATCCGCAGCCTGCCGACGCGGCTGGAGGTCACCGATGCCGGCCCGCTCGGCCCGGTGACGAAAGCCTTCGGCCCTCTCTACGGCGATGCTTTCTCGAATGAACTCGAGATTTTCCACCGCCACATCGCCGAAGGAACAAAGCCGCTGACCGACCTCGCCGATTCCCGCCGCGACCTGGCGCTGATGGCCGAAATCATCGAGCGTATGAAGGAGAGCGGCCAGCGTTGAGGCGCTCCCTACTGCCCTACTGCCCTACTGCCCTACTGCCCTACTGCCCTACTGCCCTACTGCCCTACTGCCCTACTGCCCTACTGCCCTACTGCCTTATTTCCCGCAGTGATGATCGTTGATCTTGTTCAATGCATTCGCGTCGGGTCCAACGCGATGGTAGGAGCACGCGCCAGCCGCCGTCGTCACCAACTGCTGATCGTAGTAGTGCGGGCCGCCGAACAGGATATCGATGAGATCGCCTTCGGCGGGAACGTAGCGTTCGGAGTGGACCCGGCGGTCGTAATGCCGGTCGCCAGCCAAGGCCGGGGCGCAAAGACTCGCGCCCGTAGCAACCGCGAGAGCTAGGATCGCAACGCATTTCGTGGTCATCGGCACACCCTTCTGGCCATTCCGGAATCGCACCATACATCCAAAACCGCCAGCCGGACAAAAGTTCCGAGAAGACCGCGATAGGCTCTTGCCGAAGCCTGCGGCCTCGCTCATCCATGGTGCGTGGAAATGTGGGATCCGTGATGACCGACGCCAGCCTTCACCTCGTCGAAGCGACGATCGACCAACTGCGCCGCGCGCTCGATCACGGCACCGTCACCAGCGTCGAACTGGTCGGGGCGTATCTCAGGCGCATCGCGCATTTCGACCGGCACGGCATCAGCCTCAATGCCGTCCCAGTGCTCAACCCTGACATGTTTGAGCAGGCGGCGGCCTCCGACCAGCGGCGCCGCAACGGCGCCGTGCTCGGACCGCTCGACGGCATCCCCTACACCGCCAAGGACAGCTACAAGGTTGCAGGCCTGACGGTGGCCGCCGGCTCGCCGGCCTTCGAGCATCTCATTGCCAATGAGGATGCCTTCACCATAGCCCGGCTGCGCGCCGGCGGTGCGGTGCTGATCGGGCTGACCAACATGCCGCCAATGGCCAATGGCGGCATGTTGGTCAGCCCGATCAGCACCGCAC
>NZ_RZPF01001240.1:0-852 GCF_004022735.1 Mesorhizobium sp. M7A.F.Ca.AU.001.01.1.1 | reverse complement strand
CCGGCAGCCGACAGGCTGCCGGATTCCGCCACGGTGACAAAGCTCTTGATCAGGTTCCAGTCGATTTCTGCCATTCATTTATGAATATCAGAACGCCACCTTTAGTCAATTTCCATTCGTATTCGAAGCGCCCATATTCCAGCTGCAGACACCAACACGGACTGCAAACACCTACCAGGAGAACTCAGATGACCAAGATCGCTCTCACCACCGCCGCTATCCTCATTTCCGTCAGCGCCGCTTTTGCCGGCAGCGACAAGTTTGGTTCGAACGACGCCAGCCAGCCGGCCGCCACCAGCACCGACGACACGACCACCGCTTCGATTCACAACCCCGATGCGGCCATCCGGAAGCCGGTCACACAGGGCAGCAACCGCGACCTCTTCGGCAGCCGCTGATCCCGATCGCGCTTGTCGCTGATCCCGATCGCGCTGTCGCTGGTACCGATCGCCCGACCGACCACCTAAATCCCAACCAGGAGTGCTTCCAATGACCAAGATCGCAATTCTCGGTGCCGGTGGCCGGCTCGGCCGCGTGGTCGCCAAGGCCTTCATCGACGCGGGCTACGAGGTCCGCACCGTCACCCGCAACGGCAAGGTACCGGCCGAACTCAAGGGCGCCACGGCCGTTGCCGGTGACGCTCTCGACCGCGAGGCCCTCATCCGCGCCACGCAAGGTGTCGATATCGTCTTCAACGGCCTCAACCCGATCTACACCGACTGGGGCAAGTGCCTGCCGATGGCGCAGAATGTCATGGCCGCCTGCCACGCGAACGGCGCACTGCACCTCTTCCCCGGCACCGTTTACAATTACGGCTCGCCGATGCCGGCGGTGGTATAGGGAGACACACAC
>NZ_RZPF01001239.1:0-854 GCF_004022735.1 Mesorhizobium sp. M7A.F.Ca.AU.001.01.1.1 | reverse complement strand
CAGTTCGACCGCGGCTATCTCTCGCCCTATTTCGTCACCAATGCCGACAAGATGCGCGTCGAGCTGGAAGAACCCTACATCCTCATCCACGAGAAGAAGCTCGGCAATCTGCAGGCGATGCTGCCGATCCTCGAAGCGGTGGTGCAGAGCGGCAGGCCGCTGCTGATCATCTCCGAGGACGTCGAGGGCGAGGCTCTGGCGACGCTGGTCGTCAACAAGCTGCGCGGCGGCCTCAAGGTCGCGGCCGTCAAGGCGCCTGGCTTCGGCGATCGCCGCAAGGCGATGCTGGAAGACATCGCCGTGCTCACGTCGGGCCAGATGATCTCCGAGGACCTCGGCATCAAGCTCGAAAACGTCACCATCGAGATGCTCGGCCGCGCCAAGCGCGTGCTGATCGAGAAGGACACCACCACGATCATCGACGGTGCCGGCACCAAGGCGACCATCCAGGCGCGCGTCGCTCAGATCAAGGGCCAGATCGAGGAGACGACGTCAGACTACGACAAGGAAAAGCTGCAGGAGCGGCTGGCCAAGCTCGCCGGCGGCGTTGCCGTCATCCGCGTCGGCGGCGTCACCGAGTCGGAAGTCAAGGAAAAGAAGGACCGCATCGACGATGCGCTGAACGCCACCCGCGCGGCGGTCGAGGAAGGCATCGTGCCCGGCGGCGGCGTCGCTCTGCTGCGTGCCCGCTCGGCGCTTGGCGGCCTGACCGGCGCCAATGCCGATGTCACGGCCGGCATCACGATCGTGCTGCGGGCGCTCGAAGCGCCGATCCGCCAGATCGCCGAGAATTCCGGCGTCGAAGGCTCAATCGTCGTCGGCAAGCTCACCGACAGCAAGGACCACAATCAGGG
>NZ_RZPF01001238.1:0-856 GCF_004022735.1 Mesorhizobium sp. M7A.F.Ca.AU.001.01.1.1 | reverse complement strand
CGGGCCTGAGATCGTGTAGGCGGCGTTCTTGGTGCGGGCAATCGGCACGCCGGCGATGTAGGCCGCCTCCTCGTTGCCGCCGACGGCGAGCAGATATTCGCCGAAGGGCGTCTTCTTCAAAACGACCCAGGCGACGACAGCCACGCAGGCGACGATGACGACCGCCAGAGGCAGTCCGAACAGCGAACCGTTGAAGACGGCGCGAAAGCCTGGGGGCAGGCCGAGGACCGGATTGCCGCCGGTGTAGATCAGCGCCAGTGCCCGATAGGTGCTGAGCGTTCCCAACGTGACGATGAAGGGCTGCAGCCCAACATGGGCGACGAGCACGCCGTTGACGAGGCCGCAGGCAAGACCAATGGCGAAGCCGGCGGCGATGGCCAGCGGAAACGGCACGCCGGCGACCATCATAGAGGCCGAGATGACGGCCGAGAGTGCTGCCGTCGGCCCGACCGACAGGTCGATGCCGCCGGAGATGATGACCAGCGTCATGCCCAGCGCCAGACAGGCATTGATGCTCGACTGCTGCAGGATGTTGATCAGGTTGCGCTCGGCGAAAAAGCCGGGCACCAGCGCGCCGAACACGGCCAGGATCACGACAAGCCCGATCAGCGTGCCGGCGTCGCGCATGGAAACACCGCGCAGGAATTCGGCCTGGGACCGCACCAGAGTGGCATCCGACATATCCGTCACCTACTGCCTTGCCGGCTGTGCGGCCGGCGTTTGCGTTTGCGGGATGGCGTGCGCCGCGATCGCCTGTTCTGAGAGATTTGCCCTATCGAGTTCGGCGGCGATGGTGCCGTCGCGCATGACCAACACGCGGTCGGCAAGCCGGATCACCTCGGGCAGTTCGGAGGAG
>NZ_RZPF01001237.1:0-859 GCF_004022735.1 Mesorhizobium sp. M7A.F.Ca.AU.001.01.1.1 | reverse complement strand
TCATAGAGCAAAGGCGGCGCGATCTTGCAGACCCAGTATTTGACGACCGGCGTCATGGCGCGGGCAAACGCCGCTTCACCGCGGTCGCTGGCCGCCTCGTCGAAGGACCGCGCCAGCCGGAACGACAGTGCGGTGGCGGCGGCGACATCGAGTGCCATGTCCGCCAGCACGCGCTGCATCAACGGCTGCTCGATCAGGGTCGAACCGAACACCTGACGATGGCGGGCATGATGAACGGCCTCGGCGAGGCCCGCGCGCATGATCGCCGACGAGGCGATGGCACAATCGAGCCGGGTGAGCGTCACCATGTCCATGATCGTCTTCACACCGGCACCGGGTTCGCCGACCATCTCGCCGATGGCATTGACGAATTCGACTTCGGAGGATGCGTTGGAACGGTTGCCGAGCTTGTCCTTCAGCCGCTGGAAGCGGAAGCCGTTGCCCGAGCCGTCACCGAGAACGCGCGGTACGAGGAAGCACGACAGCCCCTCCGGCGCCTGCGCCAGCACCAGGAAGGCATCCGACATCGGCGCCGACATGAACCATTTGTGCCCGGTCAGACGATAAAAACCGCTGCCGGCGCGTTCCGCCCTCGTCACATTGGCGCGCACATCGGTGCCGCCCTGTTTCTCGGTCATGCCCATGCCGAGCGTCAGCCCGGTTTTCTCGACCGGCGGCTTTTGGCTCTGGTCATATTTGCGCGTCGTCACGCGCGGCGCCCATTCACGAAACAGTTTCGGGCTGGCCATCAAGGCCGCCAGCGAAGCGTTGGTCATGGTGATGGGGCACAGATGCCCGGTCTCGAGCTCCGCCGTCAGATAAAACCGGGCGGCACGGACCTGATGGCGGCGGCCGATCT
>NZ_RZPF01001236.1:0-862 GCF_004022735.1 Mesorhizobium sp. M7A.F.Ca.AU.001.01.1.1 | reverse complement strand
GTTGATGTTGATGTAGGCGCTGCGTTCACGGCCCTCGCGGACATCCTCCGCAAAGGGATGGATGCCGCAGGCCCGGCAGAACCGGTGCGCGATGGCATGATTGCCGAATGTGTAGGTGCCCAAATCGTCGCCCCAGGCCAGGACCCGCAAGGTCCCGTGCGGGATGGCACACAACAGGGCGCCCTTGCGCGAGCAGATCGAGCAATTGCACCTGATGGCGCTGGTCAGTTCGGCCTTGAATTCGAAGGCGACCTTGCCGCAGTGGCAACTGCCTTTGTAGAGCATCGGATTTTCCTCGCATTCGACAGGGTGCAAAACCGTCTGCGCCGGGTTAAGTCTCGGCAAGCCAGGCACTGGCCGCTATCCCTTAAGACGTTCAAGGCGTCCGGAGTCCGACACCGAAAATGCAATCCGTCCGTGATCATCTGGAAACCATCCTTGCGCGCCTCGCCGCCCGTGCCGGCGAAGAGCGTGTGTTCACGAAGCTCTATGCCGAAGCCGCGCGGGCCGCGGCCGATGCCAGCGATGCGCGCAGCCAAGCCGGCGTGACGCTCGGGCCGCTCGACGGCAGCATCGTCTCGATCAAGGATTTGTTCGATGTCGCCGGCGAGCCAACCACGGCCGGCTCGCTGATGCTCAAGGCCGCAGCACCTCCGCTGCGCGATGCCGCGATCGTCAGCCGGCTGCGGCAGGCCGGCGCGGTTATCATCGGCAAGACCAACATGACCGAATTCGCCTTCACCGCGATCGGCGACAACCAGCATTTCGGCACGCCCGGCAATGCTGTGGACACCAATCGCATTCCGGGTGGTTCTTCCTCAGGCGCCGGCGTTTCCGTCGGCGAGCGCACGAGCGAAATATC
>NZ_RZPF01001235.1:0-865 GCF_004022735.1 Mesorhizobium sp. M7A.F.Ca.AU.001.01.1.1 | reverse complement strand
CGCTTAGGAATAGATCCTTTTTTGTGCATTTCGTTCTCCCAAAACCGGGGCCACTTTTGGGCGACATGCATCAGACTTCAAATGCCTCGACGATGGTCTTGGCGACAAGGGCCGGGTCTTCCCAATGCGGGTTGTGGCCACAGCGCTCGGCCCGGACGAAGACGGCTCCGGCAAGAGCGGATTGCAACGCCTGCTGGTGCGCCTCGCCGAACAGCGGGTCGCAGGCGCCGGCGATGATCAGCGTCCGGGCCTGCACGGCCCGCGCCGCATCGCTCAGATCGGCGCTGCGGATTTCCTCGAGAATCGCGCGCCAGCGCGGCGCCGGCAATGCCGACGCGTCTCTCGCCAAGCCGGCGAGAAAGGCTGGAGGCACGTCGGGACTGCAGGCATGCCACCAGGCGTAGAACGGATCGGCCGGCGATATCGGGTCGCGCAGCGCCTCGACGCCCGCGACCAGCGGATGATCCGGCGCGAAATCGGGCTTTAGCGTGCCGGCCAGCACCACCAGCCCGCCAATCAGCTCCCTGTGTCGCCCTGCCAATGCGATGGCCACCATGGCGCCCAGCGAATGGCCGACGACGAGCGGCCGGTCGAGCCGCAAGCGTAGGATCAGCCCGGCAATATCGTCGGCGAAATCGGCTATGCCGCAGCCTTTGCCGGCCTGCGAGGCGCCGTGGCCGCGCAGATCCGGCATGATCAGACGGCGGCCGGCCAGATAGGGCGCCAGAAGCGAAAAGCTGCGGCTGGTGTCGGTGAAGCCGTGCACCGACAGCAGTGCCGGCTCGGCGCCTGTTATCTCGACATAGGCGATGTCGAGATTGCCGACAGTGACGAACTGCTTGCGGCCGGCCCAGCCGTCCTGGTT
>NZ_RZPF01001234.1:0-867 GCF_004022735.1 Mesorhizobium sp. M7A.F.Ca.AU.001.01.1.1 | reverse complement strand
GGCCAGGGCAAGGCAGTCATGGACGAAATCCGAACCAGCATGGATACGGTCCGACGCATCAGCGCCGCAGCCGTCGCCGCGCGCGACGCGCATACCGACCAGGTCGAGACCTGGCTACGCATCGGTTCGGTGGCGGCACTGCTGGCGATCTTCCTGCTTGCCGGCTACGCGATCAGGGAATCGCGCCGCCGCTTCCTTGAGGTGGCGGTCGCCCAGGAGGAGTTGGTGCGCAAGAACGTCGCGCTCGGCAGAGAGATCGAGACACGTGAAAAGGCAGAATCCCAGATCCGCCAGATGCACAAGATGGAGGCGGTCGGCCAGCTTACAGGCGGCATCGCCCACGACTTCAACAACATGCTGGCGGTGATCATCAGCGCCATGAACCTCGCCCAGCGCAAGCTGGCGCGCGGCGAGCACGACATCGCACAATTCATCGACGCGGCGATCGATGCCGCGACCCGTGCCGCCAATCTGACGGCCCGGCTGCTCGCCTTCTCGCGTCAGCAGCCGCTGGCGCCGCAGATCGTCGACGCCAACCGCCTGCTGACCGGGATGTCCGACCTGATCCGTAGGGCACTCGGCGAAACCATCCGCATCGAAACGGTGCTGGCGGGAGGCTTGTGGAAAACCCATGCCGACCCGAGCCAGATCGAGAACGCCGTTCTCAACCTGGCCGTCAACGCCCGCGACGCCATGGGCGATGACGGCAAGCTGACCATCGAGACCGCCAACAGCCATCTCGACGACAGCTACGCCGCCGCCCATGCAGAAGTCGCGGCCGGCCAGTATGTGATGATCGCCGTCAGCGATACCGGTTCGGGCATGACCCCCGATGTCATGGCCAAGGCCTTCGAACCCTTCTTCACC
>NZ_RZPF01001233.1:0-867 GCF_004022735.1 Mesorhizobium sp. M7A.F.Ca.AU.001.01.1.1 | reverse complement strand
GAAGATGCGCAGGATGGGTGTGACGGCGCCAAGTCTGGGACTGGTGGTGCAACCGTGCGAGATGGTTTTCAGGTGGGATGGACGGGGGCGGCAATCCCCTTGTTTTTTAGCAATTCCGGACGGCAAACCGCTTCACACATTTCCTGGAATTGCTATATTTCAGCTCGAGCAGCCGTTCCAGATAGCTGCGTTCGATGTCAGGGCTGAGCGCATTGCCGAGCCGCTTGCGGATCGCTTCCAGAATCTGGCGGGCGCGCTGGACGTCGATCTCGTCGGGCACCTTCACCGAATCGCCGAAATCGGGACCCTGGCTGGCGCGCGGCCGGCCGAGCGGATCGCGATCGGCGTTCTGCTGGCGGCCGCCTTCCTCGCCGCCACCCTGGTCGCCCTGCATGGCCTGCATCTGCTTCATCATGTCCTTGGCGCCCTTGCGCAGCGCTTCCAGCGCCCGGCCCTGATGGCCGACGGCCGCATCGCCTTCGCCCTCGCCGAGTGCCTGTTCGGCATTGCCCATGGACTTGCCGGCCTCGCCAAATCCTTCATTGGGCTCCATACCCATGCCTTCGAGGCCCTTCTTCAGCTGTTCGAGGTCGCTCTGCAACTGGCCCTGGCCCTGCTGCAGCTGTTTCAGCGCATCGGCGAATTCCTGGGGCGTCATCGGCTTTTGCCGGGCGAGCGGATCGCGGTCTTCGCCGACGCCGGGTCTGTCCTCGTCCTGGCCGCCTTCGCCGAGCTGCTCGTCACGGTTCTGCCCGCGCTGGCGCTCGCCGCGCTGCATCTGATCCATGCGGAAGGTGTCGTTCATCATCTCCTGCTGACGGCGCAGGATCTCGCCCAACTTGTCCATCTGCTGGCGCATCTCGCTGT
>NZ_RZPF01001232.1:0-872 GCF_004022735.1 Mesorhizobium sp. M7A.F.Ca.AU.001.01.1.1 | reverse complement strand
GTCCTGGACGAGGCGGGCCGGAAACATCTTCCACGGCAGATCGCGCGCCCGGCCAAAACCCTTTGGCGCGGTGGCGACACCGCCGGCCGGAAATACCACGATGGTGACGCCCTCTTTCAACAGGCGCACCGCTTCATGGCGCACGGCCATGTTGTTCTTCAGCGCATCCTTGGTCTCCGAAAAGTCGATCGGCAGCGAATAAGGCTCCATCTCGCGGATCTTGAGCAGATCCTTGTGGATCATCACCCGGAACGGACGGCCGAGCTGCTCGGCCAGCGACAGCACGGCGATACCGTCACCGATGCCGAACGGATGATTGGCGACGATCACCAGCGGCGTGTCCGGCAATTGCGCGGGCGGCCACTGATCAGCGGTCCGCACCCGCACGTCGATCAGGTCGAGCATGCGGCTGAACACGCGTTCGCCGGTCGGCACGATCTGGCGGCGCCAGAAATCATAAAGTGCTGTGTAGCGGTCGCGGCCCGACAAGCCTTCGACCGAATGTATGAACCAGCGCGTCAGCGCCGGCTGGCGCGGATTGGCATAGGAAAGCTCGGGAAAGGGTCGTTCGCGCAATTTCAACTTGAGCATAGGGGCTCGTTACAAGGTCGGCGTGACAGGGATATGAAAATGGCGGTGGATCGCTCCACCGCCATTTGGTCGAAACCATGCCAATCAGGCCGCGCGTTTGCGCCGGCGGTCGGGTGTGACGGCTTCCTCAGTCAGTTGCGCGATCGCCTGGTCAAGGCCAAGCGATTCCTGGTCGCGCGAGCCCAGTCGGCGCATGTTGACCGTCTGCTCTTCCGCTTCGCGCTTGCCGCAGACGAGGATGACCGGAACCTTGGCCAGGCTGTGCTCGCGGACCTTGTAGT
>NZ_RZPF01001231.1:0-872 GCF_004022735.1 Mesorhizobium sp. M7A.F.Ca.AU.001.01.1.1 | reverse complement strand
AGCGCACCCACTGCACCTGGAAATCGGCGGCACTCATCTGCGCCCAGGCTTCGACATCGCCACCGGCGCAAAAGCCCTTGCCTTCGCCGCGCAGCAGCACGACGCGGACGCCCTCGGCCATCTCGGCCGCGTCGAGCGCCGTCTCTAGCGCCCGCAGCATCGGAATGTCCAGTGCGTTGAATTTCTCCGGCCGGCGCAGCGTGATGGTACCGATGGCGCCATCCTGCTCGAAGGTGACGAGAGGCTCAGCCACGCGCGCCTCCGACCGAGGCGCCGCCATTCAGCGACAGGCCTATCGGTTGCTCCTGATAGAGGGCTGCCGGTGTCGTCTTGAGGTCCCTGGCAACGGCCAACGGAATTTCCGACTGGGCCAGCACATCACGCTGCAGATCGATGCCGGGTGCGAGTTCTGTGACGACCAACCCCTCCGGCGTCAGCTTCATCACGCAGCGTTCGGTGACATAGGTGATGTCCTGTCCCTGCGCCACCGCGCGCTTGCCCGAAAACGAGATGTGCTCGACTTCGTTGACCACCTTCTTGACCTTGCCCTCGTGGTCGATGCGGATGCCGCCATCGGCCAGAGACAGCTTGGCGCCGGCATTGAAGAAGCCGGAGAAGACGATCTTCTTCGCCCGTGCGGTGATGTCGACAAAGCCGCCGGCGCCGGCGGTGACATGCGGCCGCGCCGAAAGCTTCGAAACATTCACAGAGCCGTGTCGATCGATCTGCAGGAAGGACAACAGCGAGGCGTCGAAGCCGCCGGCCTGGAAATAGATGAACTGGTGCGGCGAGGGCATGAAGGCGTCGGCGTTCGATGAGCAGCCGAATTTGAAGTCGAGCAGCGGCACGCCGCCGACCGCGCCCTGTTCGAT
>NZ_RZPF01000122.1:0-11429 GCF_004022735.1 Mesorhizobium sp. M7A.F.Ca.AU.001.01.1.1 | reverse complement strand
GCCAAGCACGATGCCACCGGTCGGGAAATCCGGCCCCGGAATGATCTCCATAAGCGCCGGCAGGTCGATCGCCGGATTGTCGATGATGGCGATGGCGCCATTGCAGACTTCACCGAGATTGTGCGGCGGGATGTTGGTCGCCATGCCGACGGCGATGCCGCCCGAGCCATTGACCAGAAGGTTGGGAAAACGTGCCGGCAGAACCTTAGGTTCGCTGCCGGAAGCATCATACGTGTCCTGGAAATCGACGGTATCCTTGTCGATATCCTCCAGGAGCTCGTGCGCGACCTTGGTCAGCCGCGCTTCCGTGTAGCGCATCGCCGCAGGCGGATCGCCGTCGATGGAGCCGAAATTGCCCTGCCCGTCGATCAACGGAACGCGCAACGACCAGTCCTGCGCCATGCGCACCAAGGCGTCATAGATGGAAGCATCGCCATGCGGATGGTATTTACCCATCACGTCGGCGACAGGACGCGCCGACTTCACATATTTGCGGTTCCAATGGTAGCCGCTCTCATGGGCGGCGAAGAGAATGCGGCGATGCACCGGCTTCAGGCCGTCGCGCACGTCCGGCAGCGCACGGCTGACGATCACGCTCATGGCGTAATCGAGATAGGAGCGCTGCATCTCCTCGACGATGGATATCGGCTCGATGCCGGTGGGGCCGCCGTCGGCGCCGCGCGGTGTCTTCTGGTCGGTCAAATCGGATCACAATCTAATCAGGAATCACTTGGTGCTTATATAGGAAGCAAGCCCGAAACTCCAACCTTCACGGCACTTTTCCAGTGTCATTTTTGATGGTAATTTCAAATGGATACCGATGATTGCGACGATATGGCCAAGGCGGTTTTCACCGCCCTGACGCAAAAGCCTGCGTGTCTGCCTTTGCGGTGCACCGGGCCGATTCACCAAGCAGAAACGACCTATGCGCCACGGCGGCTGCGATACTGGCTTGGCGTCTGCCCCATGATCCGCCGAAAACGACGATTGAAGGTCGACAGATCGCTGAAGCCAGCGCCGAAAGCGATCGCGGAAACCGTATCGTCCGACATGCGTAGCCGCACCGCGGCCCTGTGCAATCGCGTCCTGAGCAGGAATTGGTAGGGGGTCATGCCCGCCACCTGCCGGAAGATGCGCAGGAAATGATACGGACTGGTCGCCGTCCCATCGGCAAGCGCTGAAAGGGAAACCGGCCCGTCTGCATCGAGTTCGATGCGCCGCACAGCTTCGGCAACCCGTTTTTGATCGCGGCGGCTCGGCGCGCGCCTGACATGCGTAGCGCCGGAGGCTGTAGCCACGGCAGCACCGGCCATGCGCAGGGAAAGTTCCTCGAACGCGTCGATGTCGGCCATCTCGCGAGCGGTTTCCGCCTCGGCCAGGAGTGGCGCCAGGACCGGCAAAGGCGGCAGGAGCGCCGCCTCGAAGGCCAGCTTCCTGGCGCCCGGCACGCCAGCCGCGATCCGTTCCATGTAGGACGGCCGGAAATGGAACGAGAGGCAACGGTCGCCGCTGCCATGCTCGTGCCCGCATTCGTAACATGTGCCGGGATTGCCGAGCAGGAGCGCGCCGGGCGCCAGCATCGCCGTGCCTTGCTGGGCACGGTAGCGAAACGTGCCGCTGGTGACCGCGGCGACACAGAAATCCTGATGCGCTTCCTCGAACGGCCGGTCGCCGGCGCTAGCCGTGCAGATCACATCCGCCACATGCCAGCCGGGTCCGGATGCGAGCGTATGCGTGGTCGCTGTCATGACCGGAATATAGCAATTTTTCCCAAGCCCAGAACCTCGTAACCGCCTATTCCCTCCCAATCTCCTGACAAGAAGAGGCCACAACCATGTTCGATCAATCTTCGTTTGCCGATGCCCTGCATAGCCCCGGACCGATCGAAGGCCTTGCCGAAAAACTGAGCCTTTACGGCCGCTTCGTCGGCGCCTGGACTTTCGACGCCTCGCGCCACCTCGAGGACGGAACGGTGCTGACAGGGCGTGGCGAGGTGCATTTCGGCTGGGTGCTGGAAGGCCGGGCGATCCAGGACGTCTGGATCCTGCCCGCGCGGGACACTGGTTCCCAGCCTTCGCTCGGCAAATGGACTTTTTATGGCACGACGCTGCGCGTCTATGATCCCGGCGCGGATGCCTGGCACATCTTCTGGAGCGACCCGCCCAACCAGTATTTCAGCCGCCAGCTCGGCCGCGCCGAGGGTGACACGATCGTGCAAGTGGGCGCCGACGGCACCGGTAGCTCCGTACGCTGGGGCTTTTCACGCATCACCGAAAACGCCTTCCGATGGCTGGGCGAGCGCTCGCACGACAATGGCGCGACATGGCGGCTGGAGGTCGAGTTCCTGGCGCGCCGAGCGGTTTGATCGCCGAAGAATGCAGCAGCCCGGAATAAAAGCGTCGCGACCCTTTGCGCCCTCCGCTGTCTCGCCGGCATCAACCACTTTCTCACGAACAGTTCCCACCGAACGGGCTTTGCTCTACCAATTATCCTGGTACGGGCACGGCCCGGCGGGAGGGTCAGAGATGCCGAGTTTCGACAGCCTGTTCAACGCGTTCGTCACCATTCTCGTGACCATCGATCCGCCCGGCCTGGCGCCGCTGTTCCTCGCCGTGACGCGCGGCATGAACCGCGAGGAGCGCCAGCAGGTTTCCGTCCGCGCCTCGATCATCGGTTTCCTGGTGATGGCGCTGTTTGCGGTTGCAGGCGCCTCGATCCTGTCGGTGTTCGGCATCACGCTGCCGGCTTTCCGCGTCGCCGGCGGTTTCCTGCTGTTCTTCATCGCCTTCGAAATGGTGTTCGAGCGCCGGCAGGACCGCAAGGAGAAGATCGGCGACGTCGCCATCACCAAGGACATGATCCACAACATCGCCGCCTTCCCGCTGGCAATCCCGCTGATCGCGGGTCCCGGCGCCATTTCGGCAACTGTGCTGCTCTCAGGTTCCTTTCAAGGCTTTGCGGCGCAGGCGGCGCTGGTCGGCATCATCTTCGTCTGCCTTGCCATCACCTATCTGGTGTTCGTGCTGTCGGAACGCATAGACCGCATCCTCGGCCAGACCGGCCGCTCGATCCTGACCCGCCTGCTCGGCGTCATCCTGGCAGCACTGGCCGTGCAATTCGTCGCCGACGGCATCAAGGCGCTGATAGCGGGCTGACAGGCTGACGCGGCGAGAATCTCAAAGCCGGCTCTATCTCGCCGTCGTGTCGATGACCTCGAAATCGTGGGTAATCGTGGCGGTCTTGGCAAGCATCGCGGAGGCCGAGCAATATTTTTCGATCGAAAGGTCGATCGCGCGTTTCACCTTGTCGCTGGAGAGTTGCCTGCCCTTGACGACGAAATGCATATGAATGCGGGTGAACACTCTGGGTTCGGTTTCCGCCCGGTCGGCTTCGAGCTCGACAACGCAGTCCTCGACCGCGTCGCGCCCCTTTTCGAGGATGTGCACGACATCATAGGCCGAACAGCCGCCGGTGCCGATCAGCACCAGCTCCATCGGGCTCGGTCCCGGCGTCCTGCCTTCCGGTCCGGGCGCGGTTCCCAGCACCAGTTTGTGGCCGCTACCGGACTCGCCGACGAAGGTGCGTTCCTCGACCCATTTTACGCGTGCTTTCATCGAACTCGTCCTTCGCCATATTTCGTTGATCGCCATGTCGGCGTTCAGTTCGACAATGCAAAACCCCGAAAGTCCATGATGGACTCTCGGGGCGCAATGTTTGACTTAAGCCAAAAACAACATCTGCTGTTGCGATCAGAACGGGATTTCGTCGTCCAGTTCGCGCGACGAACCGCCACCGCCGCCGCTCTTGGCACCGCCACCACTGCGATTGAAGCCTTCGCTCGGGCTGGACTGGCCGAAATCGGAACCACGGCTGCTGCCGCCACCGGCATAGCCGCCGACTTGGCCGCCTTCACCCTGCCCGCGCGCGTCGAGCATCTGCAGCTCACCGCGGAATTTCTGCAGCACGACTTCCGTCGTGTACTTGTCGGCGCCGGTCTGGTCCTGCCATTTGCGCGTCTGCAGCTGGCCCTCTACATAGACCTTCATGCCCTTCTTCAAATACTGCTCCGCCACCTTGGCGATGCCCTCATTGAAGATGACGACGTTGTGCCATTCGGTCTTTTCCTTGCGCTCGCCGGAATTCTTGTCACGCCAGCTTTCCGACGTCGCAATGCGAATGTTGACGACCGGCTCGCCCGAGTTGAGGCGACGGATTTCGGGATCCGCGCCGAGGTTGCCGACCAAAATGACCTTGTTGACGCTACCCGCCATGATATTTCTCCGCGCTCATCCGAAACAAATTTTTTTGTCGCAGCACCTTACAGGCTGCAGGCGTCAGCCGCTTGCCGTGGCTGCCTTTACCCACAAGGTTTTTGTTCCCTGTTCGTTCTATGGTGCAGATGACGTTCTGTCAATGTTTGTCAGCAAGATGTAGTGTCCCGGCCGGAAATTTCCATGAAATCGGATCTGACCGGGGGCGATCAAATGAAGTCTGTCGCACATGAGGACCAGCAGCGCGAGCAATGGCGAGCAGGTGTGGAAACACGCATGCATGTGTCGGCCAGCAATGGTGCATCGCAACTTTGCATATTCGAGCAATGGGTCGAGCCCACGGTCGGCGCCCCAACGCATTGGCATCCCGTGGAGGAAGTGCTGACCGTTATCGCCGGTAGGGCTGAGATGTGGATCGACGATGAGCATACAGTCGTGACATCGGGCCAGTCTCTCGTTGTCCCCGCGAACAGGAAACACGGGTTCAAGAACGCCGGCACTGGAACGCTTCACATCCACGCCGTCCTTGCGTCGCCGATTTTCGAGGCGACGTTCGATGGGCCTGCCGGAATGGTGAGACGCTGGCTTCCGACAATCTCGTAAAACAGTGCTTGCCAAATCAATAAGTATTCACTTATGCTTTTGACATGATCGAAGCAGAGATTTTTCGCGCACTGGCCGACCCGACGCGCCGCGCCGTCTTTGAGCGGCTAGCCGCAGGCGAGATGAGCGTGTCGGAATTGCGCACCGGTATGACGGTGTCGCAGCCCGCGGTGTCGCAGCATTTGGCCGTCCTGCGTGGCGCAGGCCTGGTGGTCGAGCGGCGAGCCGGCCGCAACGCCTATTACCGCGCCGATCCGCAGGGGCTCGCTCCCTTGCTCTCCTGGATCGAACGCTACCGGACTTTCTGGCCGGAACGCATCGAAAGGCTGAAGGCGGTTTTGAAGGACATGGATCAATGAACGACAGGGGATCAATGGCCGACGAAAGCCATCGCGAAGTCTCTCCGGATGCGCTCGAGTTCGAGTACGACCTTGCCGAGCCGCCGGAAAAGGTCTGGCGGGCCCTGACCGTACCGGAATTGCTCGCCGCCTGGATGATGCCCAACGACATGAGACCCGAGATCGGCAACCGTTTTGCCTTCGCCGGGACGGGCGCGCCGATCGAATGCGAAATCCTCGACGCCGAACCCGAGAAGTTGCTGCGCTATTCCTGGCGGGAGCAGCCGGGCGACGCAGCCAGGCAGGATCCGCTCGACAGTACCGTCACCTTCACGCTTGCCCGCACCGCTTCCGGCGGCACGCATCTGCGCATCGTCCACGACGGTTTTGCCCGCAAGGCCATGCCGGCCATCGCCATGGCAGGCGCCGGCTGCCGTCTTTCGCTCGGTTTGCGCGCAATTGGAAAGCCCATCGCCGCGAACGCACCGCGCCTTCTGCGCGCGGCATAATAGAAAATCGGAGAAGAAAAATGAGCGGTGTTGCCAGTCTGGTGCCGATGGTCATCGAGCAATCGAGCCGCGGCGAACGCGCCTTCGACATCTTTTCGCGGCTGCTGCGCGAGCGCATCATCTTCATCAACGGCGAGATCAACGACGACATCTCGGCGCTGGTCTGCGCGCAGCTTTTGTCGCTGGAATCGGACAATCCCGACAAGGAGATCTCGCTCTACATCAACTCGCCGGGCGGCGTAGTGACCAGTGGTTTCGCCATCTACGACACGATGCAATATATCAGCTGCCCGGTGTCGACCGTATGCATGGGCTTTGCGGCATCGATGGGCTCGTTCCTGCTGATGGCAGGCACACCGGGGCGCCGGATTTCCCTGCCGAACGCCACCATCCTGCTGCATCAGCCGCTGGGCGGGTTCCAGGGCCAGGCCTCCGACATCCAGCGCCATGCCGAGCGCATCGGCAGGACGAAACGGCACATGGCCGAGCTCTACGCGCAGCATTGCGGCCGTACCTATGAAGAGGTCGAGCGCACGCTGGACCGCGACCACTTCATGACCGCCCGCGAGGCGCAGGCATGGGGCATCGTCGACCATGTTTTCGACACGCGCAAAAAGGCGGCGTAAGCCAGGGCCGGAGCGGAGTCCGGCCGGCTGCCGAAGATTTGACGATGCCGGTCTGGTTCCATCGGCGGCGCGCCACTATAGTCCTGGGATGACCGACACTCATCCTTCCAGACCACTGCGCCCCGTCATCGCCGTCGTGGTGCTCGCTTTTGCCAGTCTCGTGAGTGGCGCGGCTCTTGCAGAGGACAGTTCGCCGTCGACGCAAAAAAGCGCCCTGCCCGGCGTGACCGGCGACTACCGCATCGCCAAGCCGGCTCCCGAGCCGGACGATGCGCTGCCGGCCGGCGAGAACGGCACATTCAAGATCGGCGATACGGATGTCAGGATTTCCGGCAGCATCACCGTCGATGTCGGCGCCGACTCGATCGGGCCGCCGCGTCACTGAGTGCGCGCGGAAATGAGCGTTCCCCACATAAAACGGCCCCGCCGTGCCTTGGGCAAACGGACGGGGCCTTCTGGATCTCAAATCCAACTTTGCCGGGAGTGTACTGCCGGCGTTTGATTTCGGATGCACCGCGGCGTTCGGCCGACGATCCGACTAGCAGTCTCTGATTTTTAGGGGATATGGCAGGTCACGGTTTGCCGGGTGGCGCAGACGCTAAACCCTGGCACTTATGCCTGCCGCGGCTCCAGTGACAACTGGAACCCTAGGGGACGATCCGGTGGCGTCATAGCTCCGCTCCTCTGTCCGTTGCGATTGTTGTCAATTCGAAGCACAAATCGCAAATGCCTGCGGCGTCTCGCAGGCCGCCTTTGGGCGGCGAGGCCATCGAAAGACGGCCGGCTTCGTTGACTTCCGGAGACTGCGCTCCTGGGTTGCCCGCGTCAACCATCAATAGCCGGTTACCGAAAAACGTGATCGCCGGGAGGTTACGTACAAGTCAGTTTTTGCACAGCTTTGTCAGGAGCGTGTTCGGCCTTTGTTCTTTCCGCTTGCCCGTTCACGCGAAAGACGCTTAAACGCTTTTGTCGGGAATTGTGGCGTCTCTCGACGTGGCGGCAAAACTACCTACATAGGGGATGGCCGGGAAAACCCGCCATTCCAGGAAATTCCAGATTCTGAGGCGGCGACCGGCTATGGCCGACCATAAATATCTTTCCATTCGCGGGGCGCGCGAACACAATCTGAAGAATGTCGATCTCGACCTGCCGCGTGACAGCCTGATTGTCATGACCGGCCTGTCGGGGTCCGGCAAGTCATCGCTTGCCTTCGACACGATCTATGCCGAGGGCCAGCGCCGCTACGTCGAAAGCCTGTCGGCCTACGCGCGGCAATTCCTCGAAATGATGCAGAAGCCTGACGTCGACCAGATCGACGGCCTGTCGCCTGCCATTTCCATCGAGCAGAAGACCACATCGAAGAACCCGCGTTCGACGGTCGGCACCGTCACCGAGATCTACGACTATATGCGCCTGCTTTTTGCGCGCGTCGGCATCCCCTATTCGCCGGCCACCGGCCTGCCGATCGAGAGCCAGACGGTTTCGCAGATGGTCGACCGCGTGCTGGCGATCGAGGAAGGCACGCGCCTGTTCATTCTGGCGCCGATGGTGCGCGGCCGCAAAGGCGAGTACCGCAAGGAGTTGCTGGAACTGCAGAAGAAGGGCTTTCAGCGCGTCAAGGTCGACGGCGTCTTCTATGAGATCGCCGACGTGCCGGCGCTGGACAAGAAGTACAAGCATGACCTCGATGTCGTCGTCGACCGCATCGTCGTGCGCGGCGATCTCGCGACGCGGCTTGCCGATTCCATCGAAACGGCGCTGAAGCTGGCCGATGGGCTGGCGGTCGCCGAATTCGCCGACAAGCCGCTCGATTCCAGCCAGACCGGCGAGGATTCGGTCAACAAGTCGAAGAACGAGACGCATGAGCGCATCCTGTTCTCGGAAAAGTTCGCTTGCCCGGTCTCCGGCTTCACCATTCCGGAAATCGAACCGCGGCTGTTTTCGTTCAACAATCCGTTCGGCGCCTGCCCGACTTGCGACGGTCTCGGCAGCCAGCGCGCCATCGACGGCAATCTGATCGTGCCGGATGAAAACATCTCGCTGCGCGACGGCGCCGTCAGCCCGTGGGCGAAGTCGACCTCGCCCTATTACGCGCAGACGCTGGAGGCATTGGGCAAGGCCTATGGCTTCAAGCTCGGCGACAAGTTCAAGGATTTGTCCGAAGAGGCCAAGGAAGCCGTCCTGCGCGGCACCGGCGAGCGCGAGATCACCTTCCAGTATGATGACGGCCTGCGCTCCTACAAGACGACGAAGACTTTCGAAGGCGTCATCCCCAATCTCGAGCGGCGCTGGAAAGAGACCGAATCCGCCTGGATGCGCGAGGAGATCGAGCGCTTCATGTCGGCCACACCCTGCCCGGTCTGCAAGGGCTATCGGCTGAAGCCCGAGTCGCTGGCGGTGAAGATCGCCGGCAGGCACATCGGCGAAGTCACCGAGCTTTCCATCCGCAAGGCCGACCAGTGGTTCACCGACCTGCCCGCGTCGCTCAACGACAAGCAGAACGAAATCGCGGTGCGTGTGCTCAAGGAAATCCGTGAACGGCTGCGCTTCCTCAACGATGTCGGGCTCGACTATCTGACGCTGTCGCGCAATTCCGGCACGCTGTCGGGCGGCGAGAGCCAGCGCATCCGGCTGGCATCGCAGATCGGCTCCGGCCTGACCGGCGTGCTCTATGTGCTGGACGAGCCGTCGATCGGCCTGCACCAGCGCGACAATGCGCGCCTGCTCGATACGCTGAAGCACCTGCGCGACATCGGCAACACGGTGATCGTCGTCGAGCATGACGAGGACGCCATCCTGCATGCCGACTATGTCGTCGACATGGGCCCGGCCGCCGGCATCCATGGCGGCGAGATCATCGCCCAGGGCACGCCGCAGCAGGTCATGGCCAATCCCAATTCGATCACCGGCAAATATCTGTCGGGCGCGCTCGAAGTGGCGACGCCCGGCGTGCGGCGTGAAGCGAAGAAGAACCGCCGCATCAAGATCGTCGGCGCGCGCGGCAACAATCTGAAGAACGTCACCGCCGAAATCCCACTCGGCACCTTCACCGCCGTCACTGGCGTGTCCGGCGGCGGCAAGTCGACCTTCCTGATCGAGACGCTGTTCAAGGCCGCTTCGAGACGCATCATGGGCTCGCGCGAACATCCGGCCGACCACGACCGCATCGAGGGCCTCGAATTCCTCGACAAGGTCATCGACATCGACCAGTCGCCGATCGGCCGCACACCGCGTTCAAACCCGGCCACCTATACCGGCGCCTTCACGCCGATCCGCGACTGGTTCGCTGGCCTGCCGGAGGCCAAGGCGCGCGGCTATCAGCCGGGACGCTTTTCGTTCAACGTCAAGGGCGGCCGCTGCGAGGCCTGCCAGGGCGACGGCGTCATCAAGATCGAGATGCACTTCCTGCCCGACGTCTACGTCACCTGCGACGTCTGTCACGGCAAGCGCTATAACAGAGAGACGCTCGATGTCCTGTTCAAGGGCAAGTCGATCGCCGACGTGCTCGACATGACGGTCGAGGAAGGCGTCGATTTCTTCGCCGCCGTGCCCGGCGTGCGCGACAAGCTCGACACGCTGAAGCAGGTCGGCCTCGGCTACATCCATATCGGCCAGCAGGCGACAACGCTGTCCGGCGGCGAGGCGCAGCGCATCAAGCTGGCCAAGGAACTGTCGCGCAAGGCGACCGGCAAGACGCTCTATATCCTGGATGAGCCGACCACTGGCCTGCATTTCCACGACGTTGCCAAACTGCTGGAAGTGCTGCACGAACTGGTAGACCAGGGCAACACGGTGGTGGTCATCGAGCACAATCTCGAAGTGATAAAAACCGCGGACTGGGTGCTCGACCTCGGCCCCGAAGGCGGCGATGGCGGCGGCGAACTGGTCGCCTCCGGCACGCCGGAAGCCATCGTGCGCGAAAAGCGCAGCTACACCGGCCAGTTCCTCAAGGAGCTTCTGGAGCGACGTCCCGGAGGCAAACGCGAAGCGGCGGAGTGATCGACCGGTTGGCGCCTGGAGAGCTTTTGAATGACAATCAGAAGAGCGCTTGCCGGTGATCTCCAAACCGTCGTCTCGCTGACGGAAGCGGCTTATGCGCCTTACATCGCACTGTTCGGCGCGCCGCCGGTCCCGGTCACCGAGGACTATGCACCGCGCATCGTGCGCGGCGAGGTCTGGTTGCTGGAAAGTGGCGGCGAGCTTGCCGGGCTGATCACGCTGGAGCGACATGACGACCACGCGATGATCTTCTCCGTCGCGGTCTCCCCCGACTTTCAAGGCAAGGGCTTCGGCATTGCGCTGCTGAAACACGCGGATGAGCAGACCCATCTCTGGGGTCTGCCAGAAGTGCGGCTCTACACCAACGCCAGGATGGAGCGGAACATTGCGCTCTATCTTGCCTATGGTTTCCACGAAACGGGTCGCCGGCCCAATCCCTACCGGCCAGGATGGGTGCTCGTCGACATGGCCAAAACCGTCGATCAGATCACCGCGGCCTGATCTTTTTCTGCATTGGGAGGATGACAATGAGCACATCGGGAACAATCCGCGCCGGCATGGGCGGCTGGACCTTCGAACCCTGGGATACGTCCTTCTATCCCGACAAGCTTCCCAAGGCCAAGCAGTTGAACTACGCCACTCGCCAGGTGCCGAGCATCGAGGTCAACGGCACTTACTATTCCAGCTTCAAGGAGCCGACCTTCGTCAAATGGGCCAGCGAGGCGCCGGACGGCTTTGTCTATTCGCTGAAGGGCAACCGCTTCGTCACCAACCGGCGCGTGCTGGGCGAGGCCGGCGAATCGATGATGCGCTTTCTTGGCTCCGGCGTGGCGGCGCTCGGCGAAAAGCTCGGGCCGATCCTGTGGCAGTTCGCACCGACCAAGAAATTCGATCCGGACGATTTCGAAGCCTTCCTGAAGCTGCTCCCGGAAAAGCAGGACGGCGTTGCGCTGCGCCATGCGCTCGAAGTCCGCAACGACAGTTTTGTCGTGCCGGAATTCGCAGCACTTGCCCGAAAATACAAGGCCGCCATCGTCTACGCCGACCATGCCAACTATCCTGATATCGCCGACATCACCGCCG